>JBHLPA010000006.1:0-19560 GCA_048939935.1 Promethearchaeota archaeon
GGTATGTAAGTTGAAACAGTGGCACAAGGGACTCTTGCTAATGATATGCAGTTTCATTGTTTGGATTTTAGCAACTTCATTTCGTTTTTGGTACATAATTGACATGCATCCTGAGCTTGGGATAGGAGAACCGATTTGGGTGATTGATCCTATCGGGTTTATGATTATCTCAGGTCCATTGGGAATTTTATTCTTTATCGGATTCTTGGCATTCTTTAGCGATTTACTTCCAAAGCGTGAATAGGTTAAACAGAAGTCCTTAAGTGTCAATCAGCAAAGACGAGGTTGGGGCGCGTAGTCTAGTCTGGATAGGGCGCCAGCCTTCGAAGTTGGATGTCCCAGGTTCAAATCCTGGCGCGCCCGCCACTTATCAACTGATTTTTTGATAGTTGAATTATCAGTTAACTGACAGGTTAGAACAACACCAGACAGTGTCTGCACTTCCTCTAAGAGCCTGAGCCTCTAGTCATTTTCGAAGAGTTTTCTCATCTTTTCCTCTGTTGGGTTCTTGACTACACCCCTATCTGTGATAATCGCATCCACAAGCTCAGGAGGCGTCATGTCAAATGCAGGATTGTAGACTTTGGCATCTGGAACAGTGACATACTGACCATTGATGATACGAACCTCATCCGGATCACGTTCTTCAATAACCACATCCTCAGGATTTGTTTTCATATCAATTGTTGAAACTGGAACTACAGAGTAGAAAGGTATGTTGTGGTGCTTTGCAGTGATTGCCATTGTGTAAGTCCCTATTTTGTTAATTACATGTCCTGTTCTCAGAATCCTATCAGCACCGACTACACAACAGTCAACTCTTCCCTGACGAAAGACAGTACCAATCATTCCATCGGTTATCAGAGTTGTGTCAATGCCATCCTCCATGAATTCAAAGACAGTTATTCTTGCACCTTGTTGTCGAGGCCTGGTTTCGGCTGCGTAGACCTTGATATCACCATTATATTTTTCATGGGCAACTCTAACGACCGCACCAACAGTGCCAAGGTGGACTGTGGCAAGAGACCCTGCATTACAGATAGTCTGAATCGTATAACCGGGTTTTATGAGCTCGAGTGCATGCTCGCCCATACTCCTGCACATCCGGACATCTTCTTCAGCAATCTCCTTTGCCTCATCAACGAGTCTTTGAACAACCTCGTCGACATTTCCTGTGGTTTCAGTGGTATTCCTTGCTACCTCAAGCATTCGATTTGTTGCCCACTTCAGATTAAACGCAGTTGGTCGTGTATCCAATGTGACTGCAGCTTTCTCAAGGTACTCCATTAAATCTCCAATCGTGCGAGCCTTGCTCTCAATTGCAGCTAAAGCCATTCCCATCCCAGCAGCTGCCCCAATTGCAGGTGCACCGCGAATCTCCATAGTTTTTATTGACTTCGCGATGCGTTCATGACTTTTAGTCACGATGTGTTCCATTGTAAGTGGAAGTTTAGTCTGGTCTATGAGACGTACTTCTGATGTATCATCTAACCATTCAATTGTTCGAAACATCTCTCTATCCTCTCAAATATTCATTCACTATTCGTTCTAGGGTTTTGATGATGGTATCAACAACCGCTTGAATCTCCGGTGTCAAGCCCTCACCGAACTGTATACTTTTTGGCTGAATACCAATGAGTACTGTTTTACCACCAGTTTCTTGTTCAAGGTACATCATAAGAAAAGAGAGGGGCATACTGTGTGTACTGATGCTGATTCCTCCGATACGGTCCTTGGTGACAAGTTCAGTGTGTCCGGGAGGTTTCATCATATCTGCTGCATCAACCATAATTACTCTTTCAGCCCCAAATTCGGCCAAGTTTCGTGCAAATCCTTCTGGCACAGAACCTACATTCTCAATCATCACTCGTGGATCATCTATGCTTAGTCTTTCTATGATATACAGACCAAGTCCATCATCAGACCGTAGATCATTTCCCATGCCAAGGATGGCGATTTTCTTTGCACCTCTTATGAAGTCCCGTAGCTCATCCTCGATGTTCTTGCCTGACACGTTATGGCTTCAGAACGAGAGGGCTATAGTTCTTGTGGCCTGTCGAAGGGTTTTTCACAAGAACATTGAGGCTAGAGCAAGTAGGCGAGATTCAGTTGACAGGTGAAGATGATAACGAATTTCCTGAACAGGATATGTCAGAGGACATCCAAGAAGAAGAGGAAGATGTTATAGAAGAACCTGTAGATGCTATTTTCCAGAATGGAAAGGGGTATGTGGGGAGTGAAGATGCGGATAGAATTTCACAACAAGGGTTCTATGGAAATCGGATTGAGGATAATCGATTGGAACTTGAACCTGTGGAGCTTTTGCACCTTATAGAACGAAAGCGGTTAGTTGTAAGAACACCCGATGGAGAGGTTATTGGTCCAGATTATATTGTGAGTGAACTTCTAGATGAAGACCCAGACCTTTGGACACGTTATCTTGTGTTCAGGGACTTGAGAAGTAGAGGCTATGCTGTACGCCAAGGTTTTGGAGGCGGGATTGGATTTCGAGTCTATGCTCGAGGTGACAAGCCAGGTGCATCAAGTGCAAATCAATTAGTTTATGTTCTCAAAGAGGGCGATGCAATATCACTGAGTGACTTGGACATGGTGACTCAGACAGCTTCAGGATCAAGGAAGAATTTGGTTTTTGCACTAGTGGATCAGAATGGTGAGGTCAATTTCTATCGAGTTGCTCAAGCTACTCTTCGCGACCGTGGAAGTGATAATGATGGCAAACAATGAAGACAGTGAGGAAATTCTGACACTCAAAGCGTTCTTTGACGAACATACAATGAGTGTGCATCTTGTGGAAAACAATCCACCTCGTGCTAAGAGAGGCGAACCTGGAAACTGGGAGTTAGTAGAACTCTCGGATCGGCTTCTCACCTATGAAGAGTTAGATGTTTTAGCTGAAGCAATAATGGAAACAGCAGAAAATGACACTGACTCGTTTATTGAAATCGAAGAGGAAGGAGCAGCCGTTGTTCAACTCAGAAATCTAAGGATAGCAATTGCTAGGCGTCCTTTCGCTGACAAGATGGAAATCTCCGCAATCAGACCAATTGTGAAATTGAATCTGGAGGATTATGAACTCAGTCCGAAACTAATGAAAAGGTTAGAATCAAGAGCTGAAGGAATTCTTGTGTCAGGATCCCCTGGTTCTGGAAAGAGCACTTTTGCAGCAGCGCTGGCTGAATTCTATGGAAGAAAAGGTAATGTCGTGAAGACGCTCGAACAGCCAAGAGACCTTCAAGTCGAGGATGCAATTGTTCAATACTCGCCACTTGATGGGAGCATGGAAAAAGCTGCAGATGTCCTACTATTAGTACGCCCTGATTTTGTGATTTATGATGAACTTCGAAAGAACTCCGATTTTCAGGCGTACTCAGATCTTCGTTCTGCAGGAGTGGGGATGGTTGGAGTTGTACATGCTGGTTCTAATATAGATGCACTTCAGAGATTACTTCTTGGAGGCCGTGTGGAGTTAGGACAAGTCCCAAGCACTGTTGATACTATAATCCACATAGAGGATGGTCGTGTCGCTAAAGTATCAGCGCTATCATTGAAAGTAAAATTACCGACCGGCATGGGAGGTACTCAGAGAGATTTAGCCAGACCTGTCGTAGAGGTTCGTGACTTCGAACGAGGCGTTTTGGAATATGAGATGTTCACTTTTGGGGGCGAAAAGGTTGTTTTACCAGTCAGAGGTGCAGTCGCACCTACACTAAGGGGTGAAGGACGACGAACAGGAAAGGGCGTTCCTGGAGAATCTGTACCTGTTTCCGTTAGCTATAGTAAGAAGAAAGTCACGATCTACACCGGTAGGAAGTATTCCAAGCAGAGAATTGAGATATTTGCTGATGACCTGTACATGTTCACAACAGTGGTTGGACGTAATGGTGAAAGTTCGATTCGGATTAAGACTCGACAAGGAAGCATGCTTGTTGATGCTATGGAAGAGGGAGCAAACATCACTGCGAAGATTGCTGAGTGAATTTGAACCTTCAACAGTACATCTTTTCACAGTCCCGGAACAGCCATTTCCACCTCTAATCTATGAACGGGTCTTTTGAAAACATTCATCGAGAATGTTCTAGAATCCGTATTGGTTTGTAATATTCTGAATAACCCTAATGGCGGCGAGGAAGAACTGCTCAGACTCTTCCCTAGTCGGAGTATATGACGAATGAATGATTCTGTTTCCAACAGCAATCAACTTAACAATGCTATCAGAATCCTCACCGGAAATTATCCCGAGGTTCTTTAGACTCCTTATCATTTGTCGTATTGTCAGACCATGACGTGCTAGACGTTGCGTAGTAGAAGCCAATCTTTCAGTAATACCCTGAAAGAATAACTCAAGCGTTTGACATACTCGTGCAATAGATTCCCAATGATGTTCATCAAGGTTTTCGAATGCTTTTTCCAATGACCGAAGTACTGCATTGAACTTATGTTTCTCCAAGGAGCTCATAACTATTTGATACTCTGAATTTGCTAATTCCTGAAGTTGAGGTTGAGGTGGTATCTGTCCAGTTCGTTCTAATATTCGTGTTATGATTCTGTCAATATCCCCAAGAGGTATTGATTCCTTAAGTGAAACTTTTTGATACCTACGTACTCCTACAAACATGGAGAGAAATCCAGCTAGGTTAATTAAAAACAACATTGATATTGCGTAATAAAACATATTGAACCATACGATGATAACTGAGATGAGGAATAACAACGATGCCATAGTTGCTAGGCCTATCAAATAGCTTTCAGCTCGATCACGATTTCCAGACAATTCTAGACCCTCCCACACTCTTCTTTCCACATATCTGACAAGGCATAAACTTGACTCTCAATACTGGAGATTCATCTATGCCGCTATTTATGTCTAAGCTATTATTGTGCGGTTAACATCGAAGAGTCTATAAGTTGTCTGAAATCCAGCGTGTGACGTGGGCCCGTGGCCTAGCCTGGTCGCACAAAGTGGATACTTTGTTTGAGGTAGATAGGGCACTAGCCTCCTAAGTTAGTAATCCCCGGTTCGAATCCGGGCGGGCCCGCCACTTCTTGCTATGAAGCCGTAATATCCAAATCCTATGATGTCACTGTCAAATATGGAGACAATTGGATGAGTGATGATGAGAATCACCCACCCTATGATTTCTTACCTGGGTTGGACTTGAGTGAGGCGTTCTATGAAGAAGCCGTGAAACCTATCTTGGACGAGTGTTTTCCAGACCTTTTGTATTCAGCTGCCCGTATTGGACATGGGTCTGATGTGTTAGGGTATGACACCGCACAGTCAATGGACCATGATTGGGGGCCTAAATTGCAGATTTTTCTGGATGACGCAGACTATGGTTCGCTGAGAGAAGAGATCGATGAAACCCTTCGTCAGAAACTTCCTTGTGAGATACATGGGTTTCCAACAAATTTCGAGTATAATGATGATGGTTCGACGAGGATGGTTCCAATTAGCAGTGGACCCGTGAATCATGGGGTTGAGATTAATACAATCAGTGGTTTCTTTATCGAGTATCTTGGTTTCAATCCAATAGAAGACTTACGAATAATTGATTGGCTGGTCCTGCCACAGCAGATGTTACAGAGTATTGCAAATGGTCGGGTTTTCCATGATGGATTGGACAAACTGAATTCTATAGTTGCTAAGTTAGAATACTACCCTCATGACCTGTGGCTGTACTTGATGGCGAACCAGTGGAGAAGAATCTCGCAAGAACAAGCATTCATGGGTCGAAGTGGTCAAGTGGGTGATGAGCTTGGCTCTCGTATTATTGCAGCACGATTGATTCGCGATATTATGATGCTATGTTTCCTGATGGAAAAACAATACGCACCTTACATCAAGTGGTTTGGTACTGCGTTCTCCAAGTTGAGAAGCGCTAAGATCCTTGTACCATTGTTCAAACAGACTATGGATACAGCAATTTGGCAGAAGAGACAGGAACCCTTGGCAATGGCTTACGAGCATATTGCCAAGATGCATAATGAGCTGGGAATTACTAAATCTTTAATGACGGAAGTATCGCAGTTCTATAATCGTCCATTCATGGTAATACATGCAGACAAGTTTGCAGAAGCCTTACATTCAGAGATTGAAGATGAAGAAGTCAAGCAGCTGCCAAAGTACCTTGGTGGAATCAATCAATATGTTGACTCAACAGAGGTCTTGGGATACACGAAGAAGTTCCGTAAATTATGGTCCATGTATCAATGAGAGTCATTTTTTGATAATGTAGGCTTTTTCCTCTGTTCCTACATGGACCTCATCAGTCATTCCTATGAATAAACCAGTTTCGACCACACCCGGAATCATCTTCAGGTCTACTGCGGTCTTTGCAGGATCATCAAGCGGTTTTGGAAACTTGAGGTCTATGATAAAATTGCCATTGTCAGTCACCACAGGACCCATTTTCTTCTCTGCTTGTCGTACCATTGGTTCTATTCCAAGTGCTTCAATTTTCCTTTTTACAACACCTAAAGAAAATGGGAGAACCTCTACTGGAATGAGAAATCTGGAAGCCAGCTTATCCACAAGTTTGGATTCATCCACAATAATGATCAGTTTCTTAGAAGCAGAAGCTACAACTTTCTCTTGGAATAAGGCTCCACCGCCACCTTTTGTCAGGTTGAGTTCTTTATCAACCTCATCGGCGCCATCAACAGTTAGTAGTAACTCTGAATTTAGATCTAGATTAGTCAGAGGAATGTCATATTCTATAGCGAGTTGGTATGCTTGGTAGGAGCTAGGGACCACACAGATGTCATTCTCACCATCTGAGATCCGTTGTCCAAGTTCTTTTGCAAAGATGGCCACTGTGGATCCGCTTCCAAGACCTATCGGGCCAGTCTTTGGCATCTTTTCTAGAGCGCTCTTTGCTGCATTGAGCTTTACTTGTGACATATTACAGTCTCCACTGATGAGTGGTTGACCTGTATACTAAGCTTCCCAAAAGCCTTCCGAGAGATACCTGAATCAGACTACTCCATATGGACACAATGTTCCAGTCTTCGGTCTCCAATATACAGCCCATCTTCCATCCTCAGTGGATATGATTGTGATGTCGCAGTTATCCTCTAATGATTTTGCTAAAATCTCAGCATTTCGTCTATTGTGAAGTATATCTACTAGACGATATACTAGACCGTTCACTAATTGCCATCTTGAAGGCTTCATCATGTGATGATGTACTGTTGCTGCCTAATAATGATAGAGTCACAATTATCGTCGGTATTCTTACCTCTAAGTGTAGAAAAATGGTATTTGATATCTATAGGAAACTTAGTCTCCGCCCATCAGAGCCTTCAGACGCTCCATTTCTGCGAGCATTTCAGACTGGAGAGAGCTCTTTCCACCTGCGGGCTTAGGAGCATCACTGGCTGCTGTGCCACCGGGAGGAGCACTACTGGGAGCGCCACCAGGAGGACCACCACTTGGTGGAGCGCCACCAGGAGGACCAGCTGCAGGGGCTGTTTCTGTGGGAGCCACGTCACCAGGAGGACCAGTACTTGGTGGGGCACTATCAGAAGGACCACCACTAGGAGCTCCACCACCGGGAGGACCGCCACCAGGAGGACCACCGCTCGGAGGACCACCACTAGGAGCTCCACCACCGGGAGGACCGCCACCAGGAGCTCCACCGCTAGGAGCTCCACCGCTAGGGGCTCCGCCACTTGGTGGACCAGTACTTACAGTACTAGGCATTCCAACACTGGACGGTCCTGCTTCTGATGAGTCATCTTCGACGGCAGTTCCAGACATTGCAGCAAGTTTTGCTAGATAATCAGAACGTGCTCTATCAACGGCGGAGGATGTGTCAACAATTTCTTTGAGTTCCTCATCCTTTGCTAAAGCATCTCTTACTATTTTCAAACGATCTTGATAAACTGTGACGAGTTTTTCCTTTATTGATTCGTCTATGTCACCTTGTTGGTTGTAGTAGTCAACTGCGGAAAGTGCTTGTTGAATCGCATTTTCCTCAACTTTCAAGAAGACAAGTGCTTGGGCTGGTGTCTTTAGGAACTTGAGTTTCTTAGTACCAGCAATACCAGTAGAAACATCACCTGTTGATGCGATAATTTTCCTAATTCCTTCATCTACACTGGCACTTCCGGAACCACGTCGTCCGCGGACAACCAGTAGGACTATGATTAGGAGTAATGGGGTTACAGCTATTATGAACATCCAAGCTATTGGACCAAAGGGGATACCGAGAGACTGGAAAAAGTCGGATATCGGTCTAAATAGATTTACTATAGAATTTGCGAATTCTGAATAGGGAGTTTGCAAGTGTTTCACCTACTGGTATTTTGTCCTATGCCTTCCTAGGCGATTTTGTATGCTATTTTACTTTTCGTGTAAGGATTAGGATTTGTAAGACACCCGTATGATAAGGTTCCTGCCTTAAAGGTACGGTCCTTATCAGTTATCAGGACACGGGGGCTCATAAACATGTCTTTGACTAATGTAAGTTTATGGCATATAGTGTCTTGAGTTTCCAGATTTTCTTCCATTCTGTCTGTGAGTTCAACCCAGTTTGTCTTAATTGCCTTTAAGTTTTCTAGAACAAGTTCAAGGTGATATATAATGGATCTTTTTGACCCATCAATTGAGTTTTACGTACTACATGAAAAAGCATGGAAATTTGGCGGTGGCGATATCTTCAATCCTCAAGGAGAGAAGGTAGGATCCATGCATAGGAAACTCATATCGATGCGTGCTGAAATCGAACTGAGGAATCCCGATGATTCAGTCGTGTGTATCATCAACAAGAAACTGATGAGTGCACGTCCGATTTACGATGTCAAGGCACCAAATGGTGAATTGATTGGTAGAGCAAAGAGACCTATGATTGCGTTCAGGGGATCAATAGACATGTATGATCCTGAGGACAGATTAATCTACAAAGCTCAGGGTGGTGTCATGAAATGGAATTTCAGGATTACACATCCTAAAGACAAGAATCAAGTCTATGCAGAAATCAGAAAGAGCGACAAGTGGAGAGATATCTTCGCACCAGCATTCAATTTCAAGGATCGATATGTGATTCATATGGTAGATCCAATGGCACCTAGGATGATGTTGCTTTCCTATGCCATCATCATAGATAATGTGTATCATGATAAGTAGGATTCCTACTGCGAAAACTCTATAATACAATCAGAGTGACCAGCAGGTTATGCCCCAGTGGCTTAGAGGCTATAGCATCTTTGGATGCCCAGAGATGCAGCCAAAGCGGCTGACTTGTAATCAGCAGGTCGCGAGTTCAAATCTCGCCTGGGGCTCCACTTTCTTCTAATCGTCAAATCTGCATTACACAAAATACAGATGCCAGTGTATTGCTTGTATTTCAAGCCAATAGAGAAAGAGCGAAACAATCAGCCCTAAAATAATGACCAATTGAAAGAGTCTTTTTCTTGTTTTATGGCGAAATCCAAACATCCCAATAATTAATCCTATTGCCCCACCAATAAACCCAAAGATGAGTAGAGTTCCTTCGCTGACCCTCCATCCTTTATTTCTAGCACTCCTTTTGTCCCACCACATTATGATGATGGCTAGAAAGTTGATTAAGATGAGATATGCTGCAAATATCCAGACTGTTGGTGGTAGACTGAGCCAAATTATGATGTCTTGAAGCAGTTGCATCTAATTGTCCATCCGTTGTGCTGCAGCCTCTAAAGCTGCAATTAGGTCTAGCTTCTTCCCTGTAAGGAAATTAATGGTGGCCCCACCGCCAGTGCTGATATGGGTGATTTGATCCTCGAGATGTAGATGCTTTGCCATTGCACCCATATGGCCCCCTCCGACAACTGTGACTCCTTTACACCCTGCAATTGCGTTGAGTATGTCTGAAGTGCCTTTTGCAAACAATTCGTTCTCAAAGTAACCCATTGGTCCATTAGCAAAGACGACTGCGGACTCGGTGATGATTTTCACATATTTTGCAGTTGTTTTTGGACCAATGTCCAAGAAGGGGTCATTGCTCATCTCGATAAAATCACAGTCGTATCGGGAGTTTGACCGTTCTACGGCTGCATCTTCAGGGATAATGATCACGTCTGGATATTTCTTCAAGAGTTTTCGTGCGGTGACAACAGCTGATTCATACCCCTTGATTGCTTTGGAGTATGTTTCTGAAATCTTCTCAGCTGCTATCAGGAACAGTGTTCCAACAAGGCCGCCAAGTAATGCATGATCTACTCTCTCAGTAGCAAGGAGTTTGTCTAGGATACTGACCTTGTCTTCTACTTTACTCCCACCGAGTACAAGTGTCCATGGATGTTTATCTGTGGCTGTGGCTGAAGTCAGTGTACGAATCTCTTTCTCTACTAATCGTCCAGCAACAGATGGTAGTACAGTTGTAAATCCAACCAATGATGCTTGGGAACGATGAGCTGCACCAAACGCATCATTCACAAAGATGTCGAATAGAGGATAGAGTTCTTGAACGATGTCTTCTTGAGCTACTTCAGCAGGAGGAGCTTTCTTCAGCTCGCCCTCAAAGTATCGAACATTTTGAAGTACTAAGATTTCACCTTCCTTGACTTCAGATATTGCCTTCTTTGCCTTCTCTCCAAAGATATCATCAACAAACTTTGCATTGAATCCGAGTCTTTTCAGAACCTCTGTGTGCTGTTCAAGTGAGATGAAGTCATCACTTCCAGGACGACCCTGATGAGCCATTAACACAACCTTACTATTTCTTAGCTCTCGCAAGGTTGGCTGTATTGCTTCAATTCGAGAAATATCTGTGATTTTCTTGGTTTCAGGATCCACTGAGCAATTCATGTCAACACGAATTAGTACTCGTTTTCCTTTTACATTAACATCGTCAAGTGTTTTGAATGTGAAATTCATTCTTCATCTCCAGATATGACTAGAGCTGATTCCAATAAAGAGATTACCAAAGATACGAAAATTCACCATTCACCAGATACAATTGCATCAACAAGTGACTCGAGCAATGGACTTTTTGGGTATGAAACAGGCATAAAATATCGTGTGCCATCCTTCAAGGTAATTCTAAGGTTATCTTCTGCACAGACTTTGAGGAGTGCTCGTAAGGCTTCAATCGTCCAGTCAGTAATGTCAACGACACCGGAGTTAATTGATTCACGAATAAGTTTCTCAAAATGAGGACGTTGGAGTTTCTTGACTATTCTACCCAAGGATTCCACTCGGAGTCTTTTGTTTTCAATATCATCTTCAGTTAGAATTGGGTCAATTGACATGTTTCTATGTGTGGTTGAACTCTATTAAGCACCAATAGAGATTAGGAGTATCTATACTACATTGAAATGTTTAGGAGTGCATTCAACGTTGGGATCTTTAGGTCTGTAGTAAACAGCCCATCGACGTTGGTCTATTTTTGATAAAAACACGCGATTATTCTCTTTCAGTTCTTTTGCTTTTAGTGCTGCATCATACATGTTATCAAATATATTGACTAATCTATAGACGCGACCACCCACCAATTTCCACTTTTCTTTCTTCATGATGTTAAGTGTAAATTATGCCTAATAACCCCGTCAGGGTAGAGCTAAAATGGTGATAGTGATGATTATTCATCAGGTTCTATGAGAATGATTTGATTAAGGAGGAAGTACTGACGCTTCCAAACCTCCCCTCTTGCGATTTGACCTAATTCTACATAATCCAATCCAACATGAAGCAACACGCCTTTCCAAGTTTTAGTTCGACCAGCAGCCTGAATCTTCACAGCCTTGCCTAAATGAAGTTTCAATTGTTCATGGATATTTTTTAGATAAGAATCATCGAATCCTTCCAAGATTTCAGCACCTATGGTGATTTTGACTTGGGAACATAAAAACCCGACACTTCCTAATTGAGTATCAAAGAAGTGATTGTGGTGCCGCAGGAGGGATTCGAGCCCTCGACTTCGAGATATCTCATCTCTCGGCGCTCATCTAATCTTAATGACCCCGTTGTCAACCGGAATTTCCAGCTAGATTATGAGTCTCGCGCCCTAACCAGGCTAGGCCACTGCGGCACGTATCACGTAGGGGCACACGCTGAGCTAGTCTATTAAAAGTTAACTTTCGGTCTCTAAGACTTGAGAAGGGCTTGAACCTCCTTTTCTAAAAGCTCCTTGACAGTCTTACCGTCAACCTTGCCACGAAGTTCTTTCATGGCCACCCCCATGAGACCTCCCACTGAACGTTCGCCTTGTTCCCGGATGAAGTCTTTTCGTTCAGATACAATTTTCTTGATTATATCTTCAACCTCACTACTACTTGCCATTCCCAGACCGGTTGATTCGATAGCCTTCTTAACACTTGACTTTGGTTGTTCTGCAAAAAAGGTCAGAATGGTAGGTATGGCCTCTGTGGATATCTCTTTCGTAGCAATTGAATGGAACATCTCTAGAAAATGATTGTCAGTAAGATTCTCAGTAGGCACACGGTCTCTATGAAGACTGATTACTGTGTTCTCCAAGGTTGCAGCAATCAATGTTGGAGAGACCTTTGTTTCCGTTACTATCTGTTCAAAAAGATCTAAATTCTGAGACCGCGTGATTTGATAGGCAAGATCAGGGCTTAATTCATAATCTTTGATAAATCGTTTCTCTCGATTTTCAATAGTTTCAGGCATGTTCTTCCTGATTCTCTTCAGAAGTGATTTGGTCACCTTGACCGGTCTCACATCAGTTTCAGGGTACATACGTGATGATCCAGGTCTCGGTCTCGCATATTTTGATGTACCACCAGGTAATGGCGTTCTTGTTTCAGCAGGGACTCCTTCAACAGCTCTTCTTGCCCTATCGACCACTGCTTCCAGTGCATCTTTGCTATTCTCTTTTGATGAAGCAACAAGAACTACAGCGTCTTGTTCCCCTGCTTTCACTGATTTTCTTATTTTTGTAACATCTGTATCTGTAATTCCATATTTGGGAAGTTCATCGGTATGAAATATACCCCCTACGCCACCCCAGAATTTTGCATAGTCAGAAAGTTCGGTTCCGAATCTGCGATTTGTCTGGACTTCAACACCAAGCAGATTTGCAAATCCTGAGAGCCGAACAGCGCATACGACTCCACCTGATTTCATAGCTTTTTTAATGACTTTTGATTCACTTTTCTCAAAAATATCAGTGACATCAACGATTTTCTTTTTGATATCATCTGGAGAAACACCACGGGAATTTAGAATATCCCGGATTTCCAAGAGTTTTTTCTGTCTCTGAGCTTCAAGTTCAACAAGAGTTGATAGCATGTCAAGCTGTTGGAATCCTTTGATTTCAATGATGGCGCCATCTTTGATTGAAACATTGACATCCTGACGGATGGTTCCAAGACCACGTTTGACACTTCCAGTTGATCTAAGTAACAAACCTAACGCAAGAGCTACTTCTTGTGCTTCCTCAGGAGTTTTGATATCAGGATCGGTAGCAATCTCAATTAGAGGGATACCAAGACGGTCAAGCCTGTATATCCTCATGTTATTTTTTTCATCTTCTGCAATTTTTCTTGCAGCGTCTTCTTCAAGACAAATAGTCTGGATTCCGATTTTCTTGTCCCCTACGGTTACCATACCGCCATTGGCAATGATGGTTGTGCGTTGGAAACCAGTTGTATTCGACCCATCGATAACGATTTTTCTCATTGGATGTATTTCATCAACTGGTCTTGATTTGAGAAATTCAGCCATTGTAAGGCAGATACCGATTGCTTCCTCACAGAGGTTATGAGGTGGTTCTTCATCTGCTTCAACCAGACACGTTGTGTCATTGTAATACTCGTAACAGAATCGTTTGTTTCGCTGAAACTCGAAGAGGGCTGCAGGGTCAACCTCACCCATCTCACTCTGAGTTGGACGTAGTCTCCTGATGAACTTCCCATCCGGGTCTTCATCACGGATGATTGTTGGACAATGACAGAATAGCTTGCGTTCAGTGTTTAGTTGTTGGTGCAGTTCAAGTCCAACCATTAGGCCAAGTTTTTCATACCTGTCCTCAGTCAGTCCATTTCCCTCCAAAGCTAGAAATGTATTCAGATTCTTCACTTCGCATGTCGATCTCACCTACAAGAGGTTTTAGCAGAAGTTCTTTCGCTGATTCCTGAGTCTTAGTATTCGCTAAGACCCACATGAGTTTGACCAGAGTTGTTTCAGGTATCATGTCCTCGCATGGGACAACCCCGATGTCAAGAAGCTCAACTCCTGAGCGATAGACGTTCATGTTCACGCGACCAAACAAGCACTGAGTAGACATAGCAACAACGATTCCAGCATCAATGGCCCTTTTGATTGGAGATTGAAGTCTGTCAGGAGCATGACCTAGCCCAGAGCCCTCTATTACAATCCCTCTATAGCCTGTATCTATCAGTTGATCGATTGATGATGCTTCGATTCCAGGATGTGTCTTAACAAGAGCTACTTTCTCCTCGAAATTTGGCTTGAGACTGATTTTTCGTTCTTTATTTCTTCGTAATAGTGGAGGACGCAACTCTGTCACATCTTCTCCAGCCACACTGAAGACTGGATAGTCATTGACCGACTGGAATGCATCACGACGACTTGAGTGCAGTTTTCGAGCACGTGTTCCTCTATGGGCATGAAGGTAACTATCTCCCATTTCTGCATGCATTAAGATATAGACTTCAGCGGCATCGGCTTTAGTGGCTAGGTTGATTGCACCTATCAGGTTCATTGCAGCATCTGATGATGGTCTGTCGGAAGACCGTTGAGAACCTACTAGAACTACGGGAACAGGAAGGTTTTGAAGAGCGAACGAGAGGGCTGCAGAGGTGAATCCAAGGGTGTCTGTCCCGTGAGCAATAACGACTCCCTCGCTCCCATCCTTTATCTCAGATGCAACACTACGAGCTATTTTTGTCCAATCAGAAGGCAGGATATTCTCGGACAGGACACTCATGATGACCTTTGCATTGACTCTTGCATAGTTCCTTAATTCTGGAACTGTATCATAGAGGTCTTGCGCTGACAAGGCAGGGTTTACAGCTCCTGTACGGTAGTCTACCTTGCTGGCGATTGTGCCTCCTGTACTAAGAATTGAGGCTAATGGTAAGCCTTTGATATCGGGTTCCTTTTCAGATGACACTATGCGTTTCTTCTTTCCGGTTTTGACTTTGTTTATCTCAGATTCTTGGTCCAGCTTTATGCCGATATTGTATCCGCTTTCAATCTTGATTATGACATGAAATTGATCACTACCAACCTGACTTCTGGGCATCAGTACGCCAACATACTCTTCTCCATTTCTTTTGATATTAATCGTATCTCCAACTTTGATATTGGAGCTGGAGAGCTTTTCTAGAACCAGTCCATCATAACCCGAATTATCAAGACTCAACAGTAACCTCACCTTCCAGCTTGAGCACAACGAGGGCAGATGGCTCATAAAAGGCTTCGTCATCAATGACCATGATGTTCAGAAAATGCCTAAAACAACAAATGCACCAAATAGAATGAATACTACGCCAACTACTATCTTCACTATCTTTAGAGGAATACGTGCTGCAACACGGTCTCCAGCCCAAACACCTAGCGAAGTGACTATGAGGAAGCCTATGATGGATCCTATGAAAACCATGATGAAGAAATTAGATTGAGCAGCAAGTGCAAGAATTGTAATTTGACTTTTATCTCCGAGTTCTGATAAAAGAACGAGTGAAAACATCCCAAACAAGGTACCAGGATTGTCACACGTATCAGGTTCCTTGGAATTGGAATTAGCAAGAGTGAATAATCCCAGACCAATAAACAAAATTCCTGATACATAGGCTATGATTTCTAAAGGTAAGGCTGTAGAGAGAATATATCCAATGATTATTGCTATGACAGATGATGATGCTAAGGCAAGCATAGTAGCTAGGAATACCAATTTAGGTCGTCGATACTGAGCACTAAGACACATCGAGGTGAGCATAGTCTTATCACCCAGTTCCATCAATAGGACTAATCCTATTGATGTGAGTAGAGTCTGAATTGGCATAGTGATGCTCTCGAGTTTTGATTATTTTTAGACGTTGGTATATGTATCAAAACATATGGTGCGGGAGGTGGGGTTCGAACCCACGAACTCCTACGAGAGCGGATGACTTATCGTGACCCCATATTTTGTTACGATCTTAAGTCCGCCGCCTTTGACCGGGCTTGGCTACTCCCGCTATGCTCAGTCATATCGACGTTGATCTGCTTTTTCGCAGGAACTCACCGCGTTGCTTCTTTGCGGCATGCCGACTCTTCAACTCTTTGGTGTTGAATAGCATGCTGTAAGAATTGGTGGGCCGCGCCGGATTTGAACCAGCGACCTTCGATGCCAATGAGTACAAGACTCGTTTGGATTCTCGGTGTAAACGAGACATCATAGCCGGGCTAGACTAGCGGCCCTAAGAGAGTTGAGTTTGTTATTCAAATAAAAAGTTGCTTACATGTAAAGTGCAGTGATATGCACTTCTTGACGAGTTTTATCAATAATAAATTCACGAATCTGTCTATAACCGAATTGGGAAATAGTATCTTTGAAGGTTGAAATATTATCGGAACTAGGGTCTGTTTTGAAAGCTGCAAGCATACGACCTTCTTTCTTTAACAGTGGAGTAAATTTTTCAATAAGCTTCAATGTCCCATCTGGATCAGTTGTAACATCAATAAGGAGAATGTCGAGCTGATTTCTTTCTGAAATAACCTCGATATCTATATTGAAAGCATCTTCAAAAATCACTGAAACTTGCGGATACTTTTCTACTATTTTGGTTAGTTCTTCAGTGAATCTCTCTGAAACCTCAATTCCTATGACATTTGCCCCTTTTTCAGCTAAATAAGTTAGAAATCCTCCAGCAGAACTTCCAATATCAAGGGCTGTAGATGGATAGCATACAAGTTTGTCTTGGAGATGTTCATCAAGTTCTTTTAATTTCAAAAAGCCTTGGGGAACATCAACATCAGTCCCTAAGATTTCGATTGAGTCTTTCTCAGAAACCTGAGTTGATGGTTTGCCCTTTACTCCATTGACCATAACCAGACCATTTTTGATAGCCCGTTTTGCTGCTTGGCGGGAAGAAAACTGACCTGTTTGTATAAGCCAGACGTCAAGTCTTGGCATTCTGCATCGCCTCAAGTTCTGTAGGTATGAAAAGATGCATCGGGACACCTCTGAGTGTAGGACCAATTGCAGCAAGTATCCCTGAAGCACGCGTACTTCTTTTGCATCTCAGTGAATATTCAAACTTACCTAATTCTTCAATCTCGTAGATGTCTTCTCTATGATTCGTTTTCTTCAATGAACTCTCGATCTGTCCCCGATTGGCGCCAAATACCAGAAGTCGTTCGTGATTATCATTCATCCAATTTGAAAAACGTGTTAATGTTGATTGATTGAATTCTGCTTCTACTTTCTCACTGTACAAATCGATATTTGTGATGTTTATTTCTACAGGAAGATAATCTACAAGTACAAAGGCTTCAGATATTTTTCTTAGAGGAGCATGAAAATCGAGCTGTTCTCGAAGACGATGGAGTGGAATTAATGCATCCAATCGATTTGAATCAATGACACCCACATCAGAATAAACACCATAGCCAACCTTTCCAACGTCTATAAGTTGCCCAGGGTATGTCTTGTTTAGAACCAAGTTTTCTGAATAGAGAGACCTACCATACTCCTTGGCAAGGACATTTGTCACAAATTCTTCGTCCTCACCATCAATTTTCACAATAATTCTGTTCTTCTTGTCAGTACCCACACTTGTAATCTGAGCGTTTAGTTCTGCTACCATTTCAGTGATTTCTGATCGAACTGTTTCCAATAATCGACCCCTGTATGCGCCATATGCTTTTTGAAGTAGAACAACTGTCTTCAACTCAGTGCCTCAAATTATTCGTTCTTAGCTGCGCTAAGTACCTTTTGAAGAGAAGCATGATTGAAAAGATACTACGAAGTTGCTTCTAAGTCGGCTTTAAGTTCCTCAACACGTTTCCTCAAGAAAGAGATTGCTTGTGCATTATCTACAAATTCTAGTTGTCCATTACAAGTCGGGCAACGAAAAGAGAGATTCATCGCTTCTTCAAATGGGACAGGAGACGAGTCACGATTGACACAGGTATATAGATCATTATTACTTTCATGTTCTAGTCTCTGTTCAAGGAGATTGAGAACCATTCTTTTCTTTCTGTTAACTAGCGCTTGTGCCTTTTTTGGGTCGATTTTCCAGTAATACAGAAACCAGCCAGTGTTTGCATCTCGAATTCGTCGGTATGATGCTAGATGGTTGTCATGAAGTTTGTACAGTATTCTTCTGACAATGTTCAACTTAAGGTCGGTCTTGGTGGCGATTTCTTCGTCAGTGGTTTCTTCAGCATTAACTAGAACAGTCGATACGTCTACCCCTTCCTTACCAGCAATTTCCTCAACAACAAGTCGGAAGAGGTCGTGATTGAAATTAGTATGAACCATTGAAGTAATCACCTAAGTATGTAATATGGCTAGTCGACTGACCTAATAATAGCGAAAACATCCGCTGCGGAAATTTACACCTATAGTATTATACGTCCAAATACTATATATTCACTTCGCTTCGGTATCTTCTCGACTCGCTTTCTGTGACTTCTTTCTCTTCACAACAACTCGATCTCCAAGTGTTGGTCCAGCACCACGTGTCCCTTTGCTCACCTTGATTGGCACTGTTCCAACTGGTTCTAGAAGAGATATATCGAGTTCTCTTTCAAGGCCTCGTATTGTTTTGCCGGTTGGTTTCAATCGACCGGACTCTATTGATTGTAATGTTGTGATTCTTTCTCCAATCTTCTGAGCCAGTTCCTCTTGGGAGAGGTTCTTCTTTTGTCTGGCAACACGAATCTTCTTTGCATAATCCTCTATCAGTTCTAGATCCTCGAGTAATACACCAGACCTTGGTTTGGGTTTAGGCTTTGGTTTAGATTCACGCCTAGACTGAGTATGTATAGGTTTTTCAGGACCTCCAACCCAAGATGGACGCATACTGGGAGATGATGGTGATCGCGATGTCGTAGATGATGATTGACCACCAAACTTAGCAGCACATTGAGGACAGACTAGCATTGAAGCTCCTTCAATTGTCACGTTTCGGCCGCGGCCCTTCATATTTCTGCCACATAATTCACAACTGGGCAATACAGATTCCCTCTGATAGATAAAGAATCAAAAGCGTGTTGATAAAGATTATCGAGGGAACATATTTTTGGTGTTTTATTATATTGACACTAAATGCTAATTATGCGATTTTGGCTCCCTCAAAGCAATGCTTAAAACATTTTCAGCAGATGAAGTGTTGAGGTGCCATCCAATGCCAGGTACTACAGATGCAAAAGACGAGAGTAGTGTTGATGATTCGACCTATTCACAGAGTTATACTAGGCATCTAGAACGAAGACTAAGGGCCTTGGAAACTGAGAAACAGATTCTTCAGGCCGAACGCAGTCGGCTTGAGAAAGAAACTCAAACTTTAAGGACCGAACTAGAGAAACTGAGACAATCACCTTTGATTACTGCTACAATAACAGAAATGCTTGAGGATGGC
>JBHLPA010000218.1:0-4805 GCA_048939935.1 Promethearchaeota archaeon
TGGTTGGTGTTATTAAGCAACCTTTTGGTACTCGTGGTGTTGTGGCTGTAAAATTCGAAAGTCCTGTTAAAGAGACCGAGAAAGTAATCTATCAACGTCTGACAGAGGAGGAATACAAGTTTGGACAATGATGAGATTGACCGAATCCTTGAGAAGAACATCCCAGAGAGTATATTGCAGAGAGGTCGTACAACTGTCGACTCATTATTGGGTCCTGTACGCGATGTTCTGAATCGACGTCAGTTTCCTGACAAGGCGCTTACTGATTTGCAGCTTGAGATAATGTTGCAACTTCTCTCATCCCTCGACACCGATAAAGATCCGGAGGCAGCAAGGGTTGGAGAACGTGAGGCACGTGTTGCATCTCCATTTATTGGTCGATTATCTGCGGGATTCAACCATGGGATTGGACGGAGTGGTCAACTAGCTGCTCCCCAGCCCAAAGCTCCTGGAGCATCTATGATGCAACAGGTAGCTAATAATGTAGCTCTTGATGCTATACGAAAACTCGGGCTCAGTAATGTGAAATCAGGACTCGTCACTCCTCTTGCAACCGGGATGAGCATCTCTCTCACTCTTAGTGCTCTACGACGAGAAGAAGGGATTAAGCAGGTCCTCTTTCCTCGAATCGATCATGTTTCTCCCAAAAGAGCAATTGCATTCTCAGGACTTGAGATGGTTGTGATTCCCACGGTAATTGAAGAGGATGCGGTTCAGGTCGACTTAGGCACACTTGAGAAAACCATTAAGAGCACCGAAGCAAGTGCAGTTCTCGCAACAACCACATTTTTCCCTCCCCGAGAGTCTGACCCAATAAAAGAGATAGCTCGGCTCTGCTCTGATCATAATGTGCCATTCGTTGTCAACAACGCATATGGAGTCCAGTCAGAGCGCATAATGAGTCAGATCCATTCAGCAATAGATGCTGGTCGAGTAGATGCAGTAGTTCAAAGCAGTGACAAGAACTTTCTTGCTCCAGTTGGTGCATCTATTATAGTATCACCTAACAAGGACTTCATTGAACAGGTTGCCCAAACCTATGCAGGACGTGCATCAGCCGCTCCTGTTGTACAAACTCTTGCTGCTCTGCTAGCTCTGGGTCTAGATAACTATAAGGAATTACAACAAAAACAGGTTGAGAACAAGGAACTAATGGAGAAGAATTTGAGTGATATTGCAGACCGAATTGGACAGAGACTTCTTTCTGTGTGGAACCCTGTCGCCTGTGCTCTCACTATGGATGGACTTGATGCAAAAGAGATTGGAGCACGGCTATATAACGAACGAGTAACAGGGCCTCGAGCTGTTGAGAAGGGCGAGTTTGGCTCCTGTAGCGATAATTATCCTCATAGTTACTTGGTGATGAATGCAGCCATTGGTGCCTCAAAAAATGATGTAGAGACAGCTACAGCCAAACTTGATATAGCGTTCAGCAAATAGATTATCATCTCTTCGAGGGAGGCTACGATAGTTGGAAGCTTCAGAAGAAATGACACAGGTTTCACGCAATGTGAACTACTCCATTGACGAATCTGCAACCGTTTTCAGGATTGCTTGGTATGCAGTCGCTTCAAAACCGAATGTCTTACTTGACGAGTATAATGAGGCGGAGAGTCAGGTCTTCAACGGTCAGGCAAAATTCTCACTTCATATCGCTGGTGAGAAAGCAAAGGTGGGCATCTCAGTTGATGGAGCAAAATCATCTATTGGGGTTGAAGCTGAGGGTAAAGATGAGATTGCTCTCGGAGGATATCTTGATGGTCTTGTAGAGTTTCTGAACAATTCTCTCGCCAAGTACGAGTCCCTCCCAGCTGAGGACAAAGCAAAGCTAAAACGAGCTCTGGTGGCGAAAACATGTTGGGATCGAGTCGTGCGAGAGATTCTCAACAAGGCACCATCAAGCAACGTTTACTATCAAGTCGCTCACGGTCGAGAGATGATGATCAAAGCATTTGAGGGGGAAGATGAAGTGCATCCTATCACTTTGACAACATCTGGCTGGTTATCCCAAATTGAATCACTACCTCGAGACCAAACACTTCCTGGGAATGTCGCTTCAGAGCTTGCCAAGAAAAGTATAGAATGGAAACGAGAAACCCAAGTCGTCATAAGCCGTTACCTTTAGATTGAAAATAGTTGCTTCCTAAGTTGATTATTGGCCTTCTACAGGACCGGTGGTCTGGTTCCGTGGGCTTCAACCCCATGAACGTGCAAGCGTTGAGAGTTCGATTCTCTTAGAAGGCCGCCATTACTACTTGGGTTTTCTTAGTGATAAATCTCTAAGTATGTATCCACAGACAAATCCGATTACGAATACTACTGAGATAGTGAACTCGGATGGAAATGCATGATAAGCGAGTCCCAGTGAATCGAGAATAAATTCGAAAAACATCGCAATCATAAATAGAAGTATCAAACCTAAGACTAACAAAACACAAAATTTCACAATGATATTTCCATGATCCTCTTCTTCGTTGTTGTTATCTTCATGGTCTTCTGTCAATGCAAAGTCCCCTCACAGCAGTTTGTTCAATTCCTCTATTAGTATTTCATTGACTTCCCTCAGGGGGACTCCCCACTCGCTTGCTTTTCGAAGGACACTTCGTCTTACTACTGATACTTCTCGATTCTCTCTGAGTTCAGGGTGTTCTCGAAGGAACTCAGATACAGTAAGTCGTGTTTGAATATCTAACTTTTCAAACTCAGTGCTAGTGACTGCTTTAGGACTTGGTGTCATAGCGGCTTCAAGATTATCAAGAATCTCCAATATTTCTGGAATGACCTTGGACACATCTTGGTTTTCCATGTCCACTTCTAGTTCTGCATTATCCCAGAGATAGCGCTGCCCAGGATCATCAAACCGTTCAAAGATATCCTCAATGACACTATCAGGAATTGGAGAGTCTTCCCGTGCTCTGTTCCACTTTAATGCTGTATTGACTGGTGTGGATACGTGAATGATTGTAAATCCGCACTTGTTTTCGAGTGCCACCTCAAATAACTCGTGTCGCATACTGGTGTAGTAGTTCGTGTCATCATGGATTACACTCTTCCCCTCAGCAGCTAAGTTTCTCACCCGTTCCAATGCCTTCTGACGGACAGGTTTCTCTCTTTCAGGTTTCCAATCTGTGTAATATTTATCATCTCTCCAATCATCGGTTCTAACAATCACAACTTCTGCGTTCAATGCCTCCTGAATTGCATCTGCTAGTGCTGATTTACCAGAGGCTGGCAAGCCACAGAGTGCTAGAATAAACTGATTCATTGAAATCTGAACTGTGTTAGTGTGTTAGAATAAATGAATCTAATGTATCGAAAAAGAAGAGAAGAGTAGTTGGGAAAATTCCCAACCACTATGGTTTGATTGTAATCTGTAGACTGTTTGCGAGGTCTTTGTACCTGTTACGAACAGTCACTTCAGTAACATTTGATGCTTCAGCAATCTCTCTCTGAGTTCGTCTGTCATCCTCAATGATGCCTGCGATGTAGAGTGCTGCAGCTGCAAGACCACCAGGGTCCTTCCCTGCGGTTATGCCTCTCTCACGAGCATCGTTAATGATGTTCATCGCAGTCTGAACAGTCTTTCCATCAAGATTGAGATCTGCAGAAATCCTTGGCATCAGGTCGTTTGCTGATGGTATTGGTACTTTCACATCAACATTACGTAGGATAAGGCGTACGCACTGACCGAGTTCCTTTCTGTTTACTCTGGCTTCAGTGACAATCTCATCTAACTGTCTTGGGATTTTGTGTATCCTACATGAGAGATAGATTGTTGCAGCTACCATCCCTTCGATGCTTCTACCTCTAACAAGGCGTCTACTCAAAGCCTTTCTGTAGATTAGTGCAGAGGTCTCTTTAGTTTCGCTAGGAACTCCTAGTTGTGATGTGAGCCTATCCATCTCACTCATTGCTATACTGAGATTTCTGTGCTGAGAACTGTGAACTAAAGTTCTGATCTGCCACTTTCGCATCCTGTAGATTGCTGCACGGCTGCTAGCTTTGATTGCTCGTCCATTTGCATCCCTGTCGCTCCAGCCGATAGTTGTGGCAAGTCCCTTGTCTGCCATTGTCAATGTCATCGGTGAACCCGTACGGGCTCTTGCATTTCGCTCCTCAGCTGTAAATGCTCGCCATTCGGGTCCAGTATCCAGAAGTCTCTCGTTTACTACACACCCGCAAGAAGTGCAGATGTGTTCGCCACGTGTCAAGTCTTGGTAAAAATCACTACCACCACATACAGAACATATAGCCATACCCTTATGTCTGTCCATTGTGGTCCGAGCTGGTCTTGCCATTTTTTGAATCACCTGTTTGCTTCCTCTTGAGATATGGCCGCGTGCATGCTTAGCCGAAGGATTGCAAAATCATCGCCCAAGGAGGATGCTTTCACAAGCGCTATTATTTACGTATATAAGTCTAAGCATCCGTGAGCTATTGCACCATTGTTTTCGAGACTATTTTCAAGAAAACATACTATCCTCATACATACGTATGAACAATATTACTGAATTCAATCAATCTTCTAAATTCAGATGATTTTGTTGACTGACAACTCTATGCTTTCAGTCTCTATTATGTGAGATCAAACTATGAGTTCGACTCTTTGCAATTTAATCTTAAAGATCACTCGGACTGAGTCATCTTTGAAAACAAATTAAGAGAGGGAGAGGCGAACGCCCGAAGCGAAAGGAAGTCCAGCTGTGTGGGGGCAGCCAGATTCAAGGAGATGATCGGACGCTCAACCTCTTATTTGCACATTACTCCAGACCTGACATCTGTTTGACAGCAGACTCTGGTCTGAT
>JBHLPA010000219.1:0-4795 GCA_048939935.1 Promethearchaeota archaeon
TAAGGCCCAATGTTGTCGCTCATTTCCCTATTTATCCGTTGGAAATTCTTCAATGCGAATACCTAGCAATAAAACTGAGCTAATCCTCATTATTAATTTGTTGCATAATTTTGAATTCCGATTAAGTACACTAGATTTGAAATTTGAAAGTAGAAGATCGTCATGGCACGCGAGATCTTCGGACCTGATTACTTGCCATATCGACAAAAGAAACAGATGTAGTTTCAAGTTGCAACTCGAAAGAGGGCTTTCCTCTCTCCCGGGCTTTATTTGCTAGACACTGTCTTCGTTAGCTAAGACTCTAGACTACTTCTGTTTCTGCATATCGCCCACTCATGAAGTGAGTGAGTTCCCATTTATCATCAGATGATAGATTCCAAACCTCCATGAGGCGTCCGAACACTGTTTCTTTCGCACCATCATTACGTTTAGTCCGTACCTCTATGAAACTCCCCAGCGTGTAAGCATCTCTTTCATAAACTCGAATGAGTTCTCGTTTTGGTTCCCACGAATCTGTAGTGTACATCGACACGAATTTAATGAATAAATTTTGGATTGACTCTCGACCAACGACGTCCTGCATGAAAGGGAACATCAAAGTGGCATCCTGTGCGAAGAAGTCGCCCATATCAGCACCACGGTCTTCTGAGAAGGTAAGATCGAATTTGGCAATAGTCTTCAGAAGCGATTCCTTGTTCATATTCTCAACTCACGCATTGGATGATCTTCTTGCTATCGTTGGGGGACTACCACTAGACTCGTCAGGAAATCCTTTGTATTCAACGATATCCAGCTGTTTGAATAAGTCTAAAGGATTCCACACAGACCAGCCTTCAGTCAGTTTGCCATTGGATAAACGATAAGCAGGAACAGCAGGCATGACAATTTTCTTGCCAGTGGGAAGTACTCCACGATATTCACCTGTGTGCGTTCCAGTGATTTTGACTCGAAGCCAGACCTTATCCCCTTCTGCAACAATATCCTCGATGGTCCGATGGATATCAGGAAATCCTCGGTATTGCTCACGCAAGACCTCTTTGAAGTCCTCAATAGTTCTAATACGCATTTGCTGGTTCACATAATCAGATACAACCAAATCGTCTAGCAGTGCCAGATTATGGTTGTTTACAACTTCCATCAACTTACGAACTATTGCCTTATTCTTCTCTAAGGTTCTCAAGTCAGTAGAATTGATGCTGCTCTCTGTAGATGTCATATTATCAACTTCAATACTTCAGAAGGATTAAACAAGACACTTTAACAATAGTTAATAATATTTGGGTCCTGGTAAAAGCCCTTTCATTGAGGTTACTACGATGAGGGCAGCTCATAAGCCGTCACGAACAAGAAGAAAAATATGATCAAAATATGACCAAACGCATGATGTGATCCATATCTAGGTTCTCAGAATTTACGACAGGCTCTGAGTCTAACATATCAAGATTGTATCCACTTTCAAGAGAGGGGGAGAGATATTCGGACCAGACTATCTGCCGTACAGGCAAGAGAAATAGATGTAGCGAAATACTCACGAGAGCGCTATCTTCAGATGCATTGAGTGTCCAAACTATCGAACTCTATTATAATTCCATTTAAGATGCAGCCATACACCAAAGACTATGTAACCAACACCAGCGAATATCAAAGTCCACCATTGTTCTTTCCCAAGGAAGTAGGCAATCACACTACCTATGACCAAACATATACCCATTACTAGGAAAGCCAATACGATCAAGAGTGGATTTGTATGATGTAATCTATATTTCCCACACATATCATTTTGTCAATAGAACATCTAATCTTAAGAATAGAACCATTTCATAATCAAACTATATTCTCTTTGAAATCATCTAATGCTGTTAATTCGTAAATTGAGGGATAGAGAAGGGATTGCTCTATCGATTCATCAGCAAAAGGAGTTTTGAAAGGCTAGGAGAATTAGTGAATCAGACTAACCGCTGCATAGGCAAGAGAAACAGATGTAGGTTCAGGTTTCAGAAGAGAGAGGATTTCCATCCTCTCACTCCTTTATCAATTTGAAAAGACAAATTGATAGGAAATATTCATCATGGTAGATTGATTGAGGAATTTCAAGACTACTTATTGGATTAAGAAATGCAACACATCACGCCAATTTACACAAAAAGCCCTTCTGCAAGTAACATTTTGCAAAGCGCAGAGTGATTTAATGCCAAAGAATCGCATTTTCTGCAAGTTCTGGTCCTTGTTATCTCCCGCCAATTGATATTGTATGAGATGACAGTCGGATTACGAGGATATTGATAGCAATAGAAGTCTGCAGAACATACCGTATAGAAAAGGACCCATAGATCCATTGGGTTTGTGTCGGATTCCTTTTTGCACCACAATCTCTGCACAAGGTCTTGTATTACTTCTAGTGATGTCATGTTTCCTGATAGATATTCGCAAATTGATTACTGTGCCACATTGACGACTGCCCTTTGGCAAGATGTTCCTAGGTTTCTTTGAACTAGCGAATAGGAGGAGAGAGAATGAAAAGAAACAGATTGAAACTACTTTCCCTAGCCATAGGGTTCTGCTTTATGTTGACAATACCCATCTATGTAGATGCATCATCCACCGGTTGCATTTTGCCTAATCCCGGTTTGGTGAGTTGGTGGCCTGGAGATGGAAATGCCTATGACATAAAGAATGGAAATGATGGAACACTAATGGGTGGTGCAACATACGCCCCGGGTATTATTGACCAAGCATTCAGTTTTGATGGAGATGGGGATTATGTTTGGGCTCCTAGTAATGGCATTTATGAGCTGCAAGAGTTGACGATTGAAACATGGGTTTGGATCGATGAGCTGAAGTATGAAATGCAGCGATTCGTATCACTTGAAGGAGCAAAAGCTGTACTACGTCACGACGGAGTTACAGATTCCTCGTGGGCGGGCTTGGGTCAACTCCATTTCTATATGAATTTTGGAGGAGCTCCTTGGAATAATGAAGATGACCTTCATAATATTCGGGTCAACGGTGTTTTGGAAGAAGGAGTCTGGCACCATGTCGCTGGCACTTATGATGGTAGTGTAATGCGTTTGTATCTTGACGGAGAGTTTCTTGATAGCCATCAAGTAAGTGGTACCGTCTTTAGTTCGTGGGGCGTATATTTGAGCTGGCCTAATGAACCTCTTGACGGATTGCTTGATGAAATTGGCATATACAATCATGCATTGAGTGCAGAAGAGATCTACGCAATCTACAACGCAGGCGCTTATGGTAAGTGCAAAGTATCAGTCTTAACAGCTAACTTACTGGACACAATCGAAGAAATGAACTTGAAGCAGGGCATCGATAATAACCTCGACACCAAAATACAGAATGTCCAAGCCGCATTGGATGCTGTAAATGCTGGAAATAGAGCGGATGCCATCAATAAGCTTGAGGCGTTCATTAATGCTGTTGAGTCTCAAAGAGGTAAAGCATTGACAGACGAACAGGCAGATATTCTAGTAGAAGAAGCCTTTCGGATCATCAACCTCATTGAGCTTTATCTTGGAGAATAGAAACCCATAATTTCGTCATAGATAATTGATTTGATAATCGATAATGAGAGAGGACCCCCTCTCTCTTCCTATCTTTTTCTTTGCGATTGATTATTGATTGACTATATTCTGAGTAATGAGTAAGAACCTATGCTCACGTACATCAACGAAACCTTTAGCTAAAATCTCCTCATGAATCTGTAGAAGCGCATTAGCATACTTATCGACTGTGAAGTCCTTTATGACCCAAGGAATTGCCTTTAGATAGAACACTAAAGCGCCAATATCGTAGAAGCGTGTCACTGGAAATGCCTCCATTGTCTGGAGAACCTTGAAACCTGCATCCTGTAATTCCTTAGCTGCTGAAGCGGCATTCCATTCTATTTCCTCAACAACTAGCTCATTGGCTAATAGATTGTTGATATCAATGTCGTTTTGTTCTCCTACCTGCTGTGTAATGAAATGACCCTCAGGTTCAAGGATTCTTCTGACTTCTTCAGGAGCATAAGACTCATGGCGATTAATAATGAGTTCAAACTCGTTCTCTTTGAATGGAAGATCAGTGTCCTCGTTGAATTTGAATACACGAACACCAAGAGGTTCCAGTCTGTTTTTTGCAACAGGATAGTTAGGTTCAAAGCCTTCGGTAGCACAGCTATGTTTCGGAAACGGTTTCAACCGAGAGAGAAATTCTCCACCTCCTGTCCCCATGTCAAGGAGTGAATATGCCCTTCTGACATAGGGAATGACAATACTAGCATAGTTCCATGGAAGTGGTTCTGATTGCATTCGTCCGGTTCGTGAAACATATGAGAAGTCCCATCCTGTGAAAGGTTGACTCGCTTCACCTATGAAAAGGTCAAATAATGCTCTGCTAGTTGGCCTACTTACCATTAATTTCACTCTCAGTACAGTCTTTGTTGAAAATCAAATTCCAACCAAGTAATAAATCGTCATGGCTCGTGAGATATTCGGACCTGACTATCTGTCGTACAGGCAAGAGAAACAGATGTAGGTTCAGTTTTCGCGTTCTGAGTTCTCTACTGAATCACAAAGTTCATCATTAGACTCACACCTTGAGAAGTGGTTGTGAACAGACTTGGACTCGAGCTCAGGACATCACAAAGAAAACGTTCCAATATCCCGTAAGTTGATCATTGAGAGCTGTGAATATGCACTAAAAAAACACAGGATGCTTGGCCTATTCGAGGCTGATGTGACTGATGCACGCAGGAAGTTACACAGCTATAAAGAGGAAACAGGCGAGTCAGTGTCCTTTG
>JBHLPA010000220.1:0-4792 GCA_048939935.1 Promethearchaeota archaeon
ATTTCACTCGTGGATGGAGGCCTTTTGTTTCGAAACAGTCAAAGTGCTTATTCAATCTGAATCATGAGAGATTTAGGATGATAGCTATTTGAACTAGTAGGAAATCGAGAGTTTTGCACTAACAATAGACTAAATCATCCCCCAAACTAGCAGAAGTTGTCGCTGTTTTATAGGATTATAATTAATCATGTGATATCAATCGTACGTTCAGGTTCTTCCTCAAGAGATAGTGAAACCTCCTTCATCATCAATAGTTCACGTTCTTTGTTTCTGAAAAACCCGTAGAAGATGGAGATTCCCAACACGTATAGACCAGACACCAGCAGATATGGGACACGATAGAGTCCAAGCGCGAGAAGCCATCCACCAATATTTGCAGCTATGGCCCTCACAAAGGAGTCTGCGGACCTAACAACACCCACAGCTGTCGCGCGTTCCTCTTTCGTGAGACCCTCCATGAAGAACGCATTGGAAACTGGTCCGGACATATTCATGAGCACATTTCGAGCTATGTACCCTAATACTGCTAGTTGTAAAGTATCAGCATATGCCAATGTCAGAAGGAAGGGTATTGATAGTGCTTCCGTAAGAACCACAGTGCGAACTTTTCCAATTCTATCAGCTAGTGCAGGTGCGAGGAAATTACCTGCAGAAAGAATGATTGTATTGACGCCAAAAATAATTCCCAATAGTTGCGAGTTGATGGGAAATTCATGAGTGAAAAACAGATTGAAGAACATCACAATCATTCCAGCACCTAGACCTATACTGGCGATAGATGATGTGTACTTTCCAATAAAGCTCCAATTGCGAACATGTCTAAGAGCAAACTTGGCAGTAACAGAAGAGGGCGTATCAGTGGTCATTCTACTTATGAGTAGAATCGCAACCAAACTAGGAATCAGGCTAAGCCAAAGAGTGAATCGAAAAGGAATCACCAACGGATCGGTAGCACCGATCCCAAGCATATCTGCGAATACCTGAGGCATGGTTCCACCGATGATATTACCAGAGAATACACCTAGTAGTGACACGCCGCTGCCGACACCGAAGAGATGGGCTCGTTCTCTATTCGAGGAGATATCGGTGACATAGGGGGACCAGGCAACCTCTCTGAATGCGCTGGATAATCCTAGGAATATCTGCGAGAAGATGAGACCTAGGGGGTTGAGAGTTGTATATTGGACCACCAGGACCAAAAATGCAATGATATTGGCCACTAAAATGGTCTTTTTTCTACTTGACCGGTCAGTGAATAATCCAGCTACGAATGCTATGGCAGCTGTTGCAAACATAGACACTGAGAGGAAGAAACCAATGAAATCCTCTGGAAATCCTGCATCACGGAGATATAGATTAAAGATAACACCACTTATGCCCCACGAAAACGCACCGAGGAATGCAATTGTGATGTATAGTTTTGCATCCCTTCCAAAGAGTTGCAGCTTGCCAATGTAGCTGAGCTTCTCCTCCTCGGTCACGCTAAAGGTCTCCAGAATGAATTCATCGGAGTCTGAGCCTTTTCGTCTTCCCTATATGCATTGTCAATTGAGCACAAACAGTAAGACTAAATCGGAGGACTGAGAGTTCATTAAATATGAAAACTATTGACTTGCGTAGTGACACCATCACTCAACCAACCGATGAAATGATAGAAGCTATCGTAACAGCTCATAAAGCTGGAAGATTTGGTGATGATGTCAACGGTGAAGACGAAGTAGTGAATGAACTACAGGAGAAGGCGGCTAATATTCTTGGTAAAGAAGCAGCCTTACTAGTGACCTCTGGTACGCAGGGCAATCTTATCTCTCTACTTACTCAAACAAAGAGAGGTGATGAGATAGTCGTTGAGGATCGCTCACACACCTTTATCTTTGAGGGTGGTTCCATGGCATCCATGGGAGGACTCTATCCAAAGCCAGTGAGAGGAGAGAGAGGATACATCCTTCCAGAAACCCTCGTTGCTGCGCTCAGCCCAGACGACGCGCACTATGCAAGGACTTCGATGGTTGTTGTTGAAAACACTCACAACTATGCAGGTGGTGCAGTCATAAGACTGGAACAAGTGAAGGCTCTGGCATCTACAGCTCATGACCATGGCCTTAAGATACACTGCGATGGTGCGAGGTTGTTCAATGCTGCAGTAGCCTTGAACGTTCCAGCAAAGAAGTTGGTTGAGGATGTCGACTCGGTTCAGATTTGCCTTAGTAAAGGTCTCTCAGCACCAGTCGGGTCGATAATAGCTGGAACAGAGGAGTTCATCCACGAGGCGCACCGAATGAGAAAGAAGCTGGGGGGTGGGATGCGTCAAGCAGGAATAATCGCAGCACCAGGAATCGTGGCTCTCGAGAAGATGGTCGATAGACTCAAGGATGACCATGATAATGCCAAACTCTTGTATAATAGAATCAAAGACATTCCAAATCTTGTCGTGGAAGAACCAGATACGAACATCTTGTTCCTTGGGCTTCAGAATCTGAAGATAAGCCAGATGAAACTAGCAGAGGAGCTTGCGAAGGAGAACATCAAGGTCTATGGAGGCTATGGTACAAGGACTAGAATGGTCTTGAATAGAATGGTCGAAAGGGAAGACCTTGATAGAGTTGTTACTGCTCTTGAGCGATTACTCAAATAGAACTAAAGGCGTTTCTTTGCATCTTCAATCATTTTCGTGATATGATCATTCCAGGTTGGTTCCAATTGACGAGCTTTTTCAGCACACCCGATGCACTCGCCATACTTTTCCATTCGATACAAAAGCCGACTCTTGTAAAACCATGCATGGGCATACGTGCTACTCATCTCTATAGCTTTGTCGTAAGCTTTGAGCGCGTCTTCATACTCGCCGTTTGCCTCATGACTCCGGGCTTTTCGATAATATTCGTAGCGTGTCGATGGATCTTTTCTAGACACTTTCTACGCACCTCCTGAGTGCAATACTACTAGGAAAATACTCAGATAAGGTTTACACATTTCAATTATTATTTTATTAAATCAAGGGGGTTTTTGACAAAGTTCTAGAAGGACACCACCCGATGCCTTGGGATGAATGAATGCAATGCGCATATTATGGGCACCAACACGGGGCTCAGTATCAATCAGTTTCACTCCTGCTTCGCGGTGACGCGCCAATGCGGCATCAATATCATCCACACTGATAGCAATATGATGAATGCCGCCACCTCGTTTCTCGAGGAACTTGGCAATTGGGCTGTCGTCTGATATTGGTTCGAGGAGCTCAATATTGCTCTCTCCAATCTTCATGAAAGCAACACGAACCTTTTGTTCAGCTATTTCCTCCGAACCTCCATATTCTAAACCAAGAACATCTCTATAGAATCCTAACCATTTCTCAATACTATCAACTGCAATTCCGATATGATCTATTTTCTCCACATTCATCTTTTGGTCGCTCCTTCATAGAATATCTGGTGCTTTATACTCACCAAAGACACCACGCAAAATCCCGCATATCTCACCCAATGTCGCATATACTTTCACAGCCTCCAGAATAGGAGGTATGAGGTTTTCATCACTTTTAGCAACATCACGTAAAGCTGCTAATTTCTGTGCGACTTGTTCTTCATCTCTCTTCGAACGAATGTTCTTGAGTGCATTCAATTGCTCCTCCTCAGCTTGAGGGTTTATTCGTAGATAATCAAACTGTGACTCTTCATCAACTGTGAATTTATTCACACCTACAACTACTCTCTTTGTTTCATCAACACTCTTCTGGAACCGATAGGCTGCATCACTGATCTCGCGCTGTATGAAGCCCTTCTCGATAGCAACAGGAGCCCCACCCATACTGTCAATCTTCTCGATATACTCCATAGCCTTCGTTTCAATTGTATTGGTGAGGTATTCAATGTAATAGGACCCTGCAAGTGGATCAACTGTGTCACCAACTCCAGACTCATGTGCAATAATCTGTTGAGTCCGTAATGCAATCTGAACAGATTCCTCAGTTGGAAGTGAGAGTGCTTCATCCCGTGAGTTCGTGTGAAGAGATTGAGTCCCTCCCAATACTGCTTGCAAGGCTTGAAGGGTAACTCGAACAACATTGTTGTCAGGTTGTTGTGCTGTCAATGTACAACCAGCTGTCTGGGTGTGGAATCGCATTCTACAGGAGTTGTCATTCTTTGCGTTGAAACGTTCACGCATTATACGTGCCCATAGTCTACGGGCAGCCCTAAACTTACTAATCTCCTCAAGAAAATCACTGTGTGAGCCAAAGAAGAATGAGAGCCTTGAAGCAAACTCATCAACATCCAAACCTGCATCAAGAGCCGCTTGGACATATGCGATGCCATCAGCCAGTGTGAATGCAACCTCTTGGACAGCTGTTGAACCAGCCTCTCGTATGTGATAACCTGAGATTGAGATAGTGTTCCAGAGAGGCATGTTTTGGCTACAGAACTTGAAGATGTCAGTGATAAGCCTCATTGAAGGCTTTGGTGGAAAGATGTATGTTCCACGGGCGACGTATTCTTTCAGGATATCATTCTGAATTGTTCCCCTTAGCTTATCCATGGTAACTCCTTGTTTCTCAGCTACCGCAATGTACATCGCCAATAGAATAGCTGCAGGAGCATTGATCGTCATTGACGTGCTTACTCTATCAAGAGGTATACCATCAAACAGAACTTCCATATCAGCAAGTGTATTGATGGCCACACCCACCTTGCCAACTTCACCTTGAGCTAATGGGTCATCAGAGTCATATCCAATCTGAGTGGGTAAATCAAATGCAATCGAAAGACCTGTCTGTCCCTGCTCTAGTAGGAATTTG
>JBHLPA010000221.1:0-4790 GCA_048939935.1 Promethearchaeota archaeon
ATAGAACTAATCAATGCCCGCCACGATAGACACATGCACATTCCTGGTGCTGGTGTCGGTGGACATTGTTTGCCCAAGGACCCATGGCTACTGAGGTTTGGGCTCTACGAGTATGGGACGTGGAAGGTTGAGCCTGAGATTATCTCCCTATCTAGACGGATAAACAACAATATGCCAATCCATATGGCGGATCTAGTTGAGAATGCCCTCCAAGCTAAGGGTGTTTCAATTCAGGATGCGACTGTGGTCATTCTGGGAATTGCCTACCTTGAAAACTCAGATGACACGAGAAACACTCCAGCTGCAGTGCTGTCAGCTGCACTTCAGAGTCGTGGTGCCTCTGTTCGACTACATGACCCTTATGTCAGAGAGTGGGAGTTTAGCGCACATGAGATTGAAACCGACATCATGAAGGCTGCGAGAGATGCTGATTGCCTAGCACTGGTCACAAAGCATCAGGAATACTTCTCAGCTGACTTGGATGCCCTGAAGAAGGTCATGAGAACTCCAGTTCTTGTCGATGGGCGAAATGTCTTTGACACAAAGACCGCTATGGACAAGGGGTTCGAATATAGAAGCGTTGGCAAGAAAGGAGTCCAAAAAGTCTAAGCCAATCAAGCTCATTATACTTATGTCAAGCACAACTCTGGAATTGAAAAGTAGACATACAGCCATTGTAGCTGTCACTCCTTCTGAGTTAGTCTAAATGGAACCAATCTTCTAGACCTATCGTTGGTGCGTAGCCAAATTCCCTGACATTTTATCAAGAAATTTATATGGAGAAATTCAAGTTTATCTATTCGGATGCATAAAACGTCGATACCTATTGCATATGAGGGGGTAAATTAAGGCTGTGTATCAAACAATGAAAGTGGCGGCTGTAATTCCTGCACTAAACGAGGAACGTCTGATTGCACGGACTCTTAATTCAGTTCCGGATATAATTGACAAAATATACGTCATCGATGATGGAAGTAGTGATCGAACAGCCCAGATTGTGATACAATGTGCCCGTTCAGACCCCAGAATAAACTTGGTTCAGCACACTGCAAACAAGGGCGTAGGTGCAGCAATCATTACAGGCTATCAGCGCGCCTATGAGGATGAGAATGATATTTTTGTGGTAGTAGGCGGCGACGCTCAGATGGATTGGAACGATGTCCAAGATTTAATCGAACCTATAGAAAAAGGTGAGGCAGACTACACAAAAGGTAATCGTTTCATCTATGGCAAATCATGTAAGTCAAGTGGTAACGCTTGGGTGGAGATGCCAACTAAAAGAATTCTAGGAAATGTGACATTATCCATTTTGACAAAGTTTGCCTCAGGATATTACCACCTCTTTGATTCTCAGATGGGATACACTGCATTGTATAGACAAGTATTCCCATTAATCGATTGGGGTAGTGTTCGCCAAGGTTATGGATATCCTGCAGAATGGTTAATGAGGTTTCATTCAGTTGGTGTTAGAGTAAGGGATGTACCAGTCCGCGCAATCTATTTGCGAGATGAACGTCAAACTAAGATTCGAGTGCGTAAATTCATTTTCTATATGTTGGCAGTCATCATCAAAGGGGGATTGCATAGAGTGTATCGTGAATACCTATCTAGAAATAGCAAAAAGCAGAAATTGAGAACTTCTCACCAAAACACGGGTTTTCAAGAGCAAATTAGAACAAGAGTGTCATAATGAGATCGTAATTACTAGGGTTCCATTCTTCGAAATGCCCCTATCACTGGTTTGATCAAGAGGAGAAACAATAAACCTTCTGAAACTGCAAGAATATAGAAATCCCAACTTGGAAAAATGAACTCAAGTGTGATTCCTGCGACAACAAGTACAAATGAAGCCATGAATATTGCGATTGTTTTGAAGCTTATCTTTAGTGGAAATTCCATGTGTGTCCAATACGCCATTAATACCAACCTAACTATTGCACTAATTAGAAGTGCGAAAGCTGCACCAACTATTCCAAACAAAGGAATCATTGTCAACCAAGATAATACAATAAAGAATGTGGACACCAAAGAAGCCCATACACCTTTCTCGACATTGTTTGTGCCTGCAAGCACATTGTATAGATAACTCGCAATACCACTAACAAAAGCATTGATTGAAAGTAATCTAAGCGTGAGAACCGACTCGTTGTATCCAGCACCATACATAATGAACAATCCGATACTGCTCAGCAAGATTAGAGACATTGGGAAGAAAATCTGTGACTCAGTCACGAGTTTAAGACCTTTGTTTACAAAACGTTTTACATCTTCTTTTTCACCTGTGCCAAAAATGTAGGAGATGGTTGGTAGTGTTGTTCTATTGAAAACGAGCGGCAGGAATGTCACAAAGATCATGAAAGAACTTGCGGCAGCGTAAAAGCCTATCTCTGATGCGGTCAGAAAGAAGCTCATCATGATAGGAGCAAATCCATTAACGAGACCTGAAAGTCCAATGAGGGAGGTCAGCCCTACAAATTTCATCATGCCTGATTCCAAAGTGAACAGAGAGCGAGAATCGGAGAAGCTAACATGAAATAGGTGCTTGGAGTATAGAAAAATTAGACCCAAAACTGAGATACCAATATAGAGAACGAAAAGCGGAGCAATAACCAGATCTGCATTTGAAATAATCAGGAAATAAGTGAGAAGGATAAAAACGATATTTAGTATGACTTCCAAGAGGCTATATTCCTTCGCAAGACCAAAACCATAGAATCCAGCACGAACGAGTGTGTACGATACAAAACCACCAATAAGTAAGAGAAAGATGGTGATATCAAATATTGAAAATAAAACTACTCCCAAGGTTGCGATGATTTCATTCATTGCAATTATGATACTTCCACTCAGGAATATGAGAACTAATGATAGAGTCACCAATCCTGAATATTGTTGAATCCCTTTTTCGATGGCATTATTACCACATGATTCTGCAACAAACTTTGTCGCAGCATCTCCAATAGAAAGCTGAATAAAACCGCCAATCATCACGATTATGGCAAGGAGAACGGATACATCTCCCAATATTGTAGGACCTAGAAGTCTACCAACCAAAACAAGATAGATGAATCTACCAGCTCCAGCTGAAGCTGTACCAATGAATGTCAAACGTGCAACTTTGTGAAACGATCTTGACAAATTCAATCGACCTCCAATAGCATCACTATCCGGTTTTTTCCATTATCAGATCATAGAATGATGTAATTTTCTTAGCAATATTAAACCAGTCCAAATTCCTAGCAATTTTCTGTGCAGTCGCTCCTATTTTTCGTCCCATTTCTTGAAACTCTGTAACACGTCGAACTGCATCTGCAAGATCATTGCTTGACACCGAAGGAGCAAAGGACGCAGAAATAGAGTCCTCTAAGAGAAATTCTGCAGGACCAATAGGATTTGTAACAATAGGCACTCCGGAAGACATGTATTCAGTAAGTTTCCCAGGCCACCTCTGTCGATTCTCCAGATTATCAAATAGTGGTAATAGAAGAATATCACATTGTTGCATTGCACTTGGAATCGCACCATAATCAGCAATGTAGCCAGTGAAGATTACACGCTTGTCTACCTTCAACTTCTTCGCCATTTGTTCGTAGATTTTTCGAGCTTTTCCATCTCCAGTAATCATCAAGACGTATCGTTCATCGAGCTGCGTAAGCATCTCTAGTGCAGCCTCTACATATTGATTACGTGCCTTCAAACTGCAGAACAAGCCTAGAAGTATGCTATTTGATGGTAGTTTGTTTGGAATAATGTACTCCATTGGTGGATTCGCAAACATTTCAAAATCAGATCCAGCACCCATCACATATGCTGGAATATTACAGGTAAGCCTCTTCCTCGCCTCCAATGCGAGCACTGGAGAAAGGAAGGAATACCCATTTGCAAACAAATCCGCGATGATTGTTGATGTTTTCACAGAAATCGTTCTTAATGGTCCTACTCTTCGCGCCATGTCTAGTTCTACATCTTCTACATGGATAACTAACTTGCTCCTTCGAATGAAACGTGCTGCAATTCCGGGAAATAGAGGGATTTTAGCTGTCCATATATGAACAATATCAAATTTCTTAGATGTTACAAAAACTAATTCCGGAACGATATTTGCATAGTGTGATTTCAGACCAAACGATGGTTTCATATGAACTACATTCAGCCGAGGTCTATTTACAAAAAATCGGTCTATAGCTTCAACATCACCAGTAGCTCCTGGGAAGACAACGGTCACAATGTGACCGAGTTTTGCTAGACTTGCTCCAAGTAAATAGATATGTTTAGAGCTTGGAGAAGTTGTATCGCCATGATTAACAAGGCAGATTTTGTATTTTTGAATCAGTGTCTTTTTTGATTCATATCTAGACATACTATTGGTTCCTTCATCTTTCTTCATTAGAAATCGGAAAAGCTCAAACAACATATGATGTTTTAGCTGTCTTCGTACTTTTGCCAATACTTGCAGGTCGTGAAAATCTATATTGATAACGCTTTCTGAAACAGGGGGGAGATATGAGCGATGAAGCATCTATTTGGCGTGAGGATAGTTTTTATTGATGCAATCTGAAAGGCCATTATAATGACACCAGAACGTAAAACAACAGACCGTCTTGCAAGGAGTACTATTGATGATCTCAAACAGATATTTGAAGCAACAATAAAATCTAGATCTTCAAAATACGAGTTCCCTCTTGTTAAAGCTCCGTTTGGATTTGATGAAGTCCTTTCTGCCATTGATAGTCTACTCTCAATCGATGTCACAATGGGAAGAAAGGTTTTCGAGTTTGAGGATGCATTTG
>JBHLPA010000222.1:0-4788 GCA_048939935.1 Promethearchaeota archaeon
AGAGATCACCTCTGGTAGCCTTCAACTTTTTCGAAAAATCGAGAACATCCAAAATTTAACTATTAAAATATAATGGACATAGTTGCTACGAAACCACACCTTATATTCAATCTAATCGCTGCTATTAGCACGTGGTTAGGTTTCCTAACCTAGACCCGGAATAGGCATAGGAATCGCGCATTGAAGCTCACAATCCACAGCTTTCTCGAATTCAGTGCATCCATTCTCGTGTTGGAAAATTCAGATTTCTACTTTTCCGGGTCTTCCTCATGTCAATAATTAATTGGTATTTCGCAAAACACGAAGTTGTTAGGTTTCCAATCAAACATAGCTACTCTCGTCTGGACCCTTCCCAAGAAGTTGTTGGAGAATGTTATCATAGTCAGCGAATGGTCGAAGTCCGGGTAATTTGCCGATAGGTTTTCCGTCTTTGAACACAATTACCATAGGTACCGATTGAACTCCAAATTGGGTAGTAGTTCTTCTATTTCGATCAATATCGAGTTTGGCGAAGTAGACTTGTCCCTCATAGTCCTTAGCAAGTTCTGCGAACATTGGCGCTAGGGTTTTACATGGGGCACACCATTGACCGAAGAAGTCCACAAAGGCTAGCTTAGTTTGCTGAATGGTCTGCCAGAAATTGGCATCGGTGAGGATATTGACGTGTCCATTTGCCATAGGCTCAGGTGGTTTTGGCTTTTGGGCTTCCTTAGCCCTTTCCATAAGAATCTGCATTTTCCTACGGCGTATCTCTTCTAATTCCTCGTCATTCAGCACGAGAACACCTCTGTGGGTGTTGATTTTTGGAATTCGTGTTCTTAAAACGTTTGTGCAAACTGCACGCACAACCGATATTATTTGCGAGCCTTAATGGTTCAAGCATTTACCTACTCAGGTCTGTTTATATTTAACGTAGCCATGACCGATATTGGTTGTAATGTCTGAGGAACCAGCTAAAGGTACATACAGATACTATTTCATGCTGATCATTGCGATGGCATTCTGGGGTGGAAGTTGGCCATCAGCGAAAATCATTGTTGGTATTGCACCACCCATGACAATTGGGTTTTTCAGATTTCTTACAGCTAGTATTCTTTTTCTCGTTCTTCTCTTCGCAACTGAACCTGAACCAAAGCGGATATTCAGAAGGTCAAACTTAAAGATCCTTTTCTTGGTAGGACTGACAGGCATCTTTGGGTATGGAGTTCTCTTTTTGACCGGGATGCGGTTTACAACTGCTGCTCAAGGAGCGATAATTGCTGGATTCAATCCTGCGACCGTGAGTCTTGTAGCCCATATCTATCATAAGGAACGATTATCCAAGCGGTGGCAGTATATTGGATTCATGATTGCCTTTCTAGGTGTAATTTTTGTTGTTGGTGTTCAAGCACTTCTAGAATTTAATATTAATTATCTAATTGGGAATCTGATTATTCTGGTAGCAATGTTTACCTGGGGTTTGTATTCTTCTATTGGAAAAGAAGCAATGAAGACACTTTCTCCATTAGAAGTCACAGCTGGAGGATCAATCATTGGAACTTTCCTTTTTGGGATAGGTTCCGTAACTGAAGAGATTTGGGCACTTCCAGCTTTAGTAGACCCAATATTCTGGTTCAATGTACTCTATCTTGGGTCTTGTGTGACGTTTATTGGATTCCTCTTCTATTTCGCCAGTATCAATGAACTAGGAGCAACAAAATCAGGTGGTTTCATTAACTTGGTGCCCGTATTTGGCACACTCTTCTCTTTCTTGATTTTGAATGAGATAATCTATTGGACCTACAGTGTCGGACTAGTACTTGTTGTGATGGGAATTATCATTATTAATTTCCCAATCAATGAAGAAACTGCCAATGCGTAACAATGATAACGTGGATGAAGTGCTCCTGATTAGACCGAATAATCATGAAGGGTATCAATTATGGAAGCTTATGATGAACTCATGAAACGAAGGAAGGAGTACCTGCTCCTCTATAGTGCTACAGCAATGGTTCAATGGGACTATGAAACATATATGCCTCCAGGAGGATTGATTTTGAGGAGTGAGCAACTAGGTGTTTTAGAGCAAATCTTGCATAGACTGGACACTGATCCAGAGGTCGGTAAATTACTTGATGAAGTGGAAAAGAACTCCAAAAGTCTTACAGCTGTTCAGAATCGTAATGTTTTCATAACCCGGAGGGAATATGATAAGGAAACTAAGGTTCCTGAAGAGCTTGTAAAAAGGATTGCTAAACAAAAACCAATCAGCCTTCAAACATGGAAGAAAGCAAAGGCTTCTAATGATTGGAAAATGTTTGAACCAGAACTTCAGAAGACTGTAGACCTTGCTCGAGAGAGAGCGGAGATAGAGATGAAGGTTAAAGGTATCCCAAATCTCTATGACAGTATGTTGGATGAGTTTGAGAGAGGAATAACTGCCACTCAGATTACCAAAGTATTTGGAGAATTAAGAGATAGATTAGTTCCGTTAACGAAGAAATGTGCAGAGGCATCAAAAACTCTTGATACCTCATTCCTTAGTAAGATAGTACCAATTGATACTCAGAGGAAGATTGCTACTGACTTAGCAACTCTTGTTGGTTATGATACTGTCAGTGACCAAGCAGGAGGTCGAATCGATGAAGTGGAACATCCATTCACTACAGGATACTATGATGATGTGAGAATCACTGTCAAGTATCACGAGGATAATGTTTCATCTGCAATCTATGCGATCCTTCATGAGTCAGGTCACGCTCTCTATGAACAGAATTTGAATCCAGAATGGAAATACCAGCCAGTTGGTCAAAATGCATCATATGGCATCCATGAGTCTCAGTCAAGATTTGTTGAGAATATGATCGGAAGGTCCCCAGAGTTCCTCAAGTTCTATCTTCCGAAACTGAAAGAGTTCACAGGAGGTTCATTCCCAGGTGTCGATGATACAACATTCATCAAAGCCATGAACTTGGTTGAACCTTCACTCATCCGAATTGAAGCCGATGAGGTGACATATTCACTACATATCATAGTCCGATTTGAGATTGAGCGAGACCTCTTCTCTGACAAAATCACTGTGTCCGAGTTACCTCAAGTCTGGAACGAGAAGTATAGTGAATATCTTGGGGTCGATGTGCCTGACAACACAAATGGTGTCCTGCAGGACACGCATTGGGCCAGTGGATACTTTGGTTACTTTCCAAGCTATGCATTGGGTAACATCTATGATGGAATGTTTCTTGACAAAATGAAGAAGGAACAGCCAGACTGGTTGCAGGGTGTAGCAAAAGGCGAGATTCTTCCAGCTATTGATTGGATGAAGAAAAATGTTCACGTTGAATCTGCGATGTATGACCCGGCAGACTTGATGAAAAAAGTGACTGGTCAGAAATTGAAAGCCAAACCATTCTTAGAATATGTTGAGAATAAATACTCAACAATCTTCGATTTCTAGTTTTATTAATGGGCGTTAGCTAGTAACGCCCAACTCAATTTATTGCCAAGAGTTATCTTTGTTCAAGAAAGAATAGAACATGAGGGTAATAACGAGAGATGACCTCAGAACTACCAACGGGAAAAGTTGTAAATAACTATTGGCGACCACTCTTTACATTGGTGAATTTTGCTATCCTTATATTGTATGGTGCGGGTCTGATGAGACCAACAGCAGAACTCTGGGATTTTATTTTCGTTGCAGTCGGGTGCTATTTTACAATGAAATTTGTCCGTTATCTAGCGGGTGCACATCAATTCAAAGAAACTAGGATGCAACCTAGAGACATGCCCGAATTTCCGAGTAAAGGGATTTACAGAAGGATACGTCAACCTGTTTCCGCTGCGTCAATCTATATGAATTTGGCATATGTCTGTTTCTTTAGATCCTTTGCAATGATCCCCCTTGTGTCAATATTCATAGTCTTGTGGTATATGCTGGCACGGTATGAGGACCAAATGATGCTTTCTAAATTTGGAGAGGAATACAGAGTATACATGAAGTCAACAGCTTTGCTAAGAGGTGGTTCTGATGAACAAGAAAGACTTGCATCATCAGGCTATGATCTGTATTGAGTTGAGAATCCTATGTGATGTCTGGTGAAGGGATGGGAACTTTTGACACTTCGTAGGATGCTCCAAGAAATTCTACGTGACCACGAATAGCTGCTATATCCCCCCCTTGGTCTTCTAGTTTGAATTCAGCAGTATCCGTTTCACCAGGAGATATAGATCCAAGGCGTTGCATCCTAAATGACCCTATTGATGATTGGATATCAGCAGGAGGTTCAATATCTACCACCACCATGTCGATTTGGTGACCGCTGTCATTTTTCACAATGACAGTAAGAAGAAGGTCCTCTCCGTCTCGTGCAATTTTTGATTTGACTTTGACTCCTGATTTATCCACAATTGCCTGTTTCTTCTTTCTTTCTTCTTCTACATTGGATTTAGAAACAGCACGACGTTCGACAGATTGGCGTTGCGCCCGTTGTGCATGGATAGAAGATCCCTGTGGTCTTATTGTAGCATGACCCCCCGTTATCCCGCCAAAAAAGCTAGGAACTTCATAAATGACAAATACAAGTCCACCAATAATCATAGCTGTCCAAATGATAGTAAACAAAATTTGACTTCGGAATACTGGATTCTCAAGAGTCCGATAAACAGGTTCAAACACACCTCTCACAATAGGACCCAGAATAGGTCCTAGAAAGTCTTCTAACTCCTGCCAAAATTGTATGCCAAAGTTACCAATGGGAGATGTCCCAATTGCCAGAACTAGTAATCCAAGTGCAAGTAACGTCTTGAGGC
>JBHLPA010000223.1:0-4763 GCA_048939935.1 Promethearchaeota archaeon
TCCACACAAGCTCCTGTCTTAATGACTTCTCTCTCGAGCTTTTTAAACGCAAATCGTTTGGTGTTTTCTTTTAACCATGCTTGACTCTTCTCTGATGCACTCTTGTGGTCTCTTGCCAATGTATTTTCCTCGTTAATCGATTTCATTTGGGCTTGTGATAGTAGTATTTAGCAATGTCGGATTTCGTCACTCGAAAAGATATATCAAGTCTCCATATTGGTCAGGGTCCGGTTGAAATGAAACTCACAAAACAACAAATCGATTTGTTAATTGATGCTAGTGAGAAACAGGTCTGTGAAACTGACGAATGTTGCGTTCAATTAGTTGCAATCGCTGACTTGCCAAGTCGTTTTGGAGAGTTTCAGGTTGCTGGTTTTGTCAGTCCCTGTGATGGAAAAGAACACACCGCAATCATCCGAGGAAATGTCATTGGAAAAGAAGGAGTTGTCACAAGGATTCATTCAGAATGTTTGACTGGCGATGTGTTGGGTAGTAAAAGATGTGACTGCAGGGACCAACTTTTAGAATCTCTCAAAATCATTGGAAAGAAGGAAGAAGGAATTCTTCTTTACTTGAGACAAGAGGGACGTAACATCGGACTGACGGAAAAAATCAAAGCCTATGCTCTGCAGGACATGGGTCTTGATACGATTGATGCCAACATTCACCTGGGGTACAAACCTGATGAACGAGATTATGGAATCGCTGCCAATATCCTGAAGAACCTACAGGTAAAATCAATCAAGCTCCTGACAAATAATCCTGAGAAAATTCGCCAACTGACTGAGGCTGGAGTTAATATTATTGAACGACTACCCTTAATTATTAAACCATCAGAATACAACAAACGCTATCTTGAAACCAAAAAGCGACGAGCGGGGCATCTACTTGGGGAGTTTGCTGACACTCATGATATTGAGAAAATCAAAAAGATAGACAAGGAAAGATTAAGCTAGTTATATCTCTATTACTCATCCTTCTTGTCCTTTTTCTTTGTCATTGATTCTACATACTGTTTCAGCACATCTTCAGAATTGTCCGCCTTCACAAACACTGGAACACTATCGAGTCCCGTTGCAATGTAACTAGACAAAAGCCAAGAACCAGGTGGAAACTCAAGAGTCTTGTCTAATATGCTAAGATCGATTTGAAATGAGCTACTCACAACCGTTCTATCATATGGTCTAGGTAATGTACCAACAAAGAATGTGTGTAGCTGTTGCATTATGTTGGTGTTCAGATATGCAATCCTCTGAGTCGCTATTGCTCCTCCGAGACCATACTTCCTTCCCTGACGGAGAAGTCTCTCAACAGCAGCACTGCATTGACCCAGATGGCCACTTACGTTTGAAGGTATAAACTCTTGAGCTTCATCAAAGACAAAGAGAATCTGTGGTTTGATTTCAAAGCTCTTCTTTCTATAGCGCAAGGCTGCGCTTGTCAATTTGATGACCAGGTCTCTAATCGTATCTGGATCTGCAATCGAGATGCAGATAACACGCTCTGGACCACTCAATTTCATCATGAGCTCCTTGATTGTGACACCACTACGCTTAGCTTTCTGGGCTCGAGTTAAGACACCTTTCAATGTTGATCTAGTCGTTGCCCATGCATAAACAGTAGCCTTCTCATTTACCTTGTATGTTTCCATAGCTTGTTTTGCAATCGAATCAAGCTTGTCAATGAAATCCATGTCAATCTCATCATGTTCTGATTTTCCGGTAGTCTGACAATATGAACCTACAAAGTCAATTATCGCATCCATTGCTTGTACATAATTCGGTCTGCCTGAACTGTCTGTACGAAGTGTTCTCATCTCTTGAATTAGACTACTGAAGGTTGGGACTTGTGTCAGAGGTCTGTTGTAAAAGGTCACCTTGCCTTTCTCATAGATTTCCTTGAGAACTTCATTTGCTCTCGGATCTTCCTCGAAGTCTCTAGGTTTGACAATCGAACGTGCAAAGTGTTCTGAAGTCTTAGCCTCATCCTCTAGTACGATGCTGCTAGGAATCTTAGGATCCATAAACACATCACTGAGAAGAAATGGGTACTCACAGCTGATATCAAAAATTACAAGTTTGGTGTCTTTATCATGATAGAGAATCCTTCTTAATAGGTTTGAGAGGAGATTACTCTTTCCTCCTCCGGTGAAGCTGAATACACCAAAATGGTACCGCACAAGTTTTGTCAGGTCTACATAAATTGGAACCTCTTCTCCTGATTCCATAAACATTCTCAAAACACCAACTCGAGGGTCTTTTCTTGGATCCGCAACTGAAGTCTTCTTTGTGAAACCAATCGCTTTCTTCACCTTATCGTTGTAAATGAGGTCAACAGTTTCCATATCAATAACATACGCCCTCTCGCCAATGAGTGGATAAGAAAAGCCCTTTCTGAATTCAATCTCTCCTTTCTTATCAATCACGAGATCATAGTTAATGGGGACTGCATTCATGTGGACCATCATTGTTGCTTGGTCATCAGTTGACCAATCTGGAACTGATTGTTCGATTATCTCCAACTGAAGGGGGAAGTAATGACTATCACTGACTCCACCAAGTCCATAATGCAATGGCCAAACTTTGCTGATGACCATGACTGTGTATCTTTCAATACCCTCTAGGACGGCCCTCTTTGACTGACCCCTGAAGTTTTTCACAGCGAGAAGCATCCCTTCCTCAAGTTGTGCCATCAGTTCCTTGTTGTACCGAATCTTAATTCTGCAATCATAACGAGCTGCAGATCCCGCCCATTCGGATGTATAATTGGCAGCCACAGGAATGACTCTTGCAAGTCGTCCTTCAAATGCTCCATCAAAGTCTGTGAATAATTTACACTTACTGGTTTCTTCTTGATTGCTCAATACTTGACCTCCTATCTCTAAAACTACTCAGGTAGAATAGGAATTCTCTCAAATCAGGACGGTTAATCAACCAAACACCTGCGCTTTCAACCATCCCTTTGAATTGACCCCAATAGTATTTGGCCACTTTGTCTGCAATGTACAGAGGTTTCAGATGACCAAATAACTCTGGTATGCTCATACTTGTCATTGCTTTGAAGAGAGGTAAAATGAATGATTGAACAGGATTATCTACTCCCTCATAGAATACGACTTCTACACTCTCTGGACTATCTGGTCTGTTTTCATAATCATGATGCAGTGTAGTGAGTTGTTTTACTCCTTTGTCAAACTCAGGATAGATTAGTCTATCATAGAGGAGAACATTACTCCTTAGCTTTGGATCTGAGGTTGCTTGGCAGAGCTGGAAATACGATTTAGCAAATGTTCTCTCTATCGATATCTGATTTCTACGAGCCCCTGAAATTAGCCCGGGTTTTCTCTCAAAATGAGGTACTATCGTCTTGAAGGCTGTATCATACTCAACTGTTGCCCATGGGACCAACAGTCTTTCCTTCTCATGAAGTGATACCCATTGCAATATCATCCTGTCTGTATCCGGAGTATCTTGTCCCTTTTCACCAAACCCGCCCTTAAATCTGCCAACATGGTTCAAGACAGGAACAACCTGACGCTTAAGATCCCTAGCTGAAGTATCCTTTGCAACTCCAATCATCAATATTCTGTTTTCCCAACACCTTTCAATTGTCATGTAGAGCGATGCTAGACTGAGGAAAGCTAAGTCATTTGTTGTAATCCAACGTCCATCAATCTTGAAACGTTCATCATAAGAGACCTTTGGATCTATAGAGAAAATACGTTCACAGACTTCTTCCACCATTTTTCGAAGTCGATCTTTAATATCACGAAACTGTGGTCTAAGTACAAAATGCTTCTCTTTTCGAATGATAATCCCTTTAGCTTCGCCTGAACCTCGAATTCCCTTCTCTAGTTCCTTATCCAATCTTGAAAGATGGAATTCATCAGTTAATCCAAGCCGTTCCACTAACTCGGTTCGAGTCAACGAGTTACCTGGTTCTCGAACGAGCTCCATAATAACACGTGGTAGTAGAAACTCCCCTCGAGGTGCAGGTGTACCAAATTCCAGATTACCAAATAATTTCCTCGAAAAGACCCACTCAGTCTTAGTAAACGGTTTACCATCAACTTTGTAGCCTATAAGACCGCATTCATGTTCAAGATTCACCCTGAAGTCTGAAGTTTCAGCATAAAATGACGCAATCTCTGATGAGAATATTCGATCCAACAGAAGAATATCAACTGGATCTTCTGAGTTGACTAATTTGTAACCAAGATAAAATTCAGCCAACCCCATCAGGTAGTCTGCAAAGGCGGCATTGTCAACCACCCAAGCATCACCGAAGGTAATAGAGTTGTCAACCTGTCCATCATCTCCTCTAACTAATAGGGTCTGGTCAATAAAGGGAACTTCGTTGATGTAGACTGGCAACACACTTGAAACTCCTAATCCACGTTCTAGGTATTTCTCATCATAGGAGATTGTTTCATCACCTGAATTTGCTATATCGATTTCACCATGAGCACTATATGCTCCTGCAAAGAACACTATGAGATCAAACACATCATATTTCAGGATAGTTCCATCAATTCCCGCGAACTTCAGATTCCGTTTGCCGAAGAATTCATCCACAAAGGAGATGTCAAATTTCTTATCCGCATAGGACACGATGAGTTTCGACAGAAAATCGTCATAGGCCCCTTTGAGACCCTCGAACTTTGTACGATAGTCGCCAACTTGTTTTTGAGCCCCACCTAAGAGCAAATCACCTGTCTGCTTTAATCTTCGACCAATGAATGATGAATCATCGCCATCCATAGT
>JBHLPA010000224.1:0-4760 GCA_048939935.1 Promethearchaeota archaeon
CTCCTTCTACCAAGCATTGTGTTTGCTATCACATTATTCATAGCTATGATCTTTGCACCTTATCCAATGAAAGCGTATCATGGTCCGAATCAAATCAACAACTATGCGCCTTACCAAGGCACATTCAGAGTGTATGAAGCAGGTGCCTATGATGCAGGTGTCCAAATACGAATAATCGATTCATTGGCATCAAATGAACGACTGGATGTCAATGTCACTTTTTCCCAAGAGGGTAGCGCCATAGGAGCGATAACCATTGACGCAATTGCGGACGACTTTGATTTCTACGGAGGATTGACACGTAGTACTAATCTACCAGAGGGAATCTATGATGTGACAGTTAATGGGACGCTCTACATTGACGACGAACCAGAACAAATTCAGTTCCTAGACTTCACCCTGAATCAACCTGTCACCTCAGAGTTCATTTCTGAGCTTACTCAGTGGAGTACGTTACGTTTTATCCTTGGATTCGGAAGCCTATTCCTTGTCCTAGGAGGAATATGTATCGATAGAGGAGACCCAAGAAAAGAGAGAAAATGGGAGGATAAACGAGAGGGGGACAATTTTCGAAAGTCACATACCCGTTGGAGATAGTAGGTCAGTTGTGTGAAATCTTAGGAATCACCTGTCTAGCGAACTTCTCACTCATCTCAATTTCATGTTCATAGGAAAATTGTAGCTGAAAGTGTGTGAATCCCAATTTGACCAGATGTTCATACTGTGTGGTCACCTCATCAATTGATCCTGCCCAGGCTCCGGGTAGAGATGCTTGTTTCTCCAGATACTGTTTCACCGAGAGACCCTGTTCAAATGCTCGCTTCTTATTGAAACTTAGAATCTCATCTTCATCATCAGTGATGCAACAATACCCGAGGAAGGTTTTGGTGATATCATCATAGTCCCGACCCATATCAACACAATGCCGTTTCAGTGCATTCAATAAATGCTCAAGTCTGTTTGGTCCCCAAGGAGAGAAATTACACATATCCCCATATTTTGCAACCATCCGAAGTGTCCGTTTTTCTCCATGCCCACCTATGAGAATTGGTGGATGTGGTTTCTGTAAAGGTTTTGGCGCAAACACTGCATCTATTAGCCTGTAGAATTCTCCCTCGAAGGTTGTCCGGTCTTTGGTCCACAACGCCAAGATGACTTGAAGGGCTTCCTCAAGTCGGTCCATGCGTTCCTTAGATGAGGGAAATCTATACCCATAGGCCTGATATTCCACTTTTTTCCAACCAGCCCCAATACCAAAAATGAGGCGTCCATTGGAGATCATGTCTAGTGTTGCAGCTATCTTTGCTAGAAGTGTTGGATGCCGGTATGAGTTGCAAGTGACCAGAACGCCAATCTGCATTCTGGATGTCTTCATTGCAAGTGCAGTAAGTAAGGTCCATGCCTCAAGACTATTAGTCGAAACTGAGTCTCTATCCTTGAAGAAATGATCACATGTCCATACTGAGTCAAATCCTAATTTTTCAGCAGAGAGGGTGATTTCTTCGATAGTTCTATAATCAAAACCAAATAGAGGCTCAAAGTGGATTCCAAATTTAATACTCATACTAAGACCCTGACAAAACTGTAAAGCGTGATTGAAAAATGCTCTTCTCTTGCTCATAAGTAATAGAGTAGGAATAACTAATACATGGATACACTCTGGTAAAAATCACTTCAACTAGAAAACCTTGTTGCAGGGGATATGAACCATGATGACTGACACACATCGAACCCAGCCTTCTAGGTATCGATGGGTCATCCTTGCACTACTATGGCTCGTCTACTTCGCATTCGGCTTGATTCTCTCATCAATCCCGCCCCTTGTGAATGTAATATCCGCAGATTTGTCCTTGACATACTCTGAGATGGGAATTATCCTTGGAAGTGTCATAGTCATGTATATTCCCCTTTCTGTCCCTGTAGGTGTGGGCATCGACAGTGTTGGACAGAAAAGGATGATTACTCTGGGACTATTCTTGATATCAGCATCAGAAATCCTAAGATTCGCAGTCTTTAATTTCACAACTCTGTTTTTCGTCGTGCTTTTGTTTGGTATAGGGGGACCTACTGTATCAGTTGGTTTGGCGAAGATGGTGGCATCAACTTTCGAGGGAAGGGAGCGTGGATTGGCTTCAGGAATCTATATGACTGGAGCTGCTGTGGGGTCTGCTTCAGCTTTGGCATTAACCAACTCACTAGTTCTCCCTTTGGTGGGTACATGGAGGAACGTGTTTTCGTTTTATGGACTTATAGGGTTAGGAATCATGTGTGCATGGATTCTGCTCGCTCGTGAGTCAGAAAGAAGTTCGGTACAATCAAATAGAGGGATTCAGTTCCGCGGCGAGCTTTCATCTCTCTTGAGCGATAGAGATGTCTGGTTAGTTGCACTAATCGGATCAACAACATTTCTTGTTTTCTATGGATTCGGGAACTGGCTTCCAACAATACTAGAGGCAAAAGGAATGAGCCCCGTTGATGCGGGAGTTCTTGCATCAGTCCCAACATGGGTCGGCCTTATCGGAAGTGCAATAATCCCAAGTATTGGTGTGGCTGGTTCGAGAAGACCGATAATTATTGCATCTTTGCTAATTGAAGGTATTTCTATGTACATCGTAGGGATTTCTTGTTGTCTCACTCTTCTAATGATCCTAGTCATTTATGGAATAGTGAGTGGCGCGATGATGCCACTTATGTTAGTGGTCATGATGGACCTTCCTAGTGTTGGCGCTGAAAAGACAGGAATAGCCAGTGGACTTTTCTTTTCAATTGGTGAATGTGCAGGTTTTCTTGGACCAATTGCGGTTGGATATCTTGCTGATCTTACTAGTAGTTTCTTGCCAGCTCTGTTATTGCTTGCTATAATTATCGAAGTAATGATTCTACTTGCATTTGTTCTGAAGGAGAAATAATCACAGTCCATTCGCCCATTCTAGTGCTTTTTCAAGGAGCTCGTTGACCACATGGTCTTTCCCACCAATATACAGACTGCGGTCTCCCGTATGTTTCTTGACTAGCTGGACCTTAATCTCAGAGTACATAGTAGCATCGTTTGGATGACTTCGTAAATAGTCCCTGAATGCAATATGACGATGCAACTCCTTGCTATTTATGCCGCAAACATAGAGATGGTGGGGAGGGAGTTCTTCCTCGAGTTTCAAGTTAACCAATACAAATGCCTCTCTCTCTGGAATCCCAAGGTCACCCTGGTGAACATAACCAATCATTTCAAGACGACTTCGCACCTCATCAAAATCAGGCATACGAATGATAATGTCAAAATCGATTATAGGTTTTGCAATCATTCCAGGAATTGCTGTACTCCCGACATGTTCTATTCGTATGACAAAAGGTTCTAGCCTTGATTTGAAGAATGAAGACAATTTTTCGAACCAAGAAACCCAATCAGGGCTGTACTCTTCAACTCTCACTGGTTCTGTAGCTTTGTGCATGCTAACATCGAGAAAAACTTTCACGAGTTATAGTCTTCTATGACAAACTTAACCAATAAAGACTTCTTATTCTCCTATATTTACGCTTGGGAGAACATTAAGGTCCATGAATACGGATCAGGCGAACTAGCTGCAAAAGCACCAGTATGAATATGTTGAGGAATTCCAGTTGCTGTGGAAATGTATGCGCCCCAGCTATTACCACTATCGATATAGCTGTAGTAATATCCAAAATAGAAACGGTCCTCCTGACTTTCAGATAGATATGAATCAATGATCCAACCATTCCTTGCAGCATCATCGTCTTTATTGTCTGGATAAAGCCAGTCGATATATTCCCAGCCTCCTATTGGCAGAATAAACCGGGATACAAATGCGTTAAGAGATGAAGCTGCATCATACGACAAATCAGTACCATTCAAGTAAGTACAACTAACCTTTACAGTATTGATTAGGCTAATGAAATCCTGTTCTGATTCTATGAAACAATCAGGCAATGATACTATTTTGACACTGATACTGATGTTTGCAGCAGCAAGTAGTTCTTCAGGGATGAAGCTAGTATAACTATACTGACCATCAACTGTTGTATCAAAGAAAAACTCATCACCCTCATTTACAGCCCAAGAGAAGGAGTGTTGAGGTATCTCCCATGGGAAGGTTGTAGTTGAATCTATGACTAGGAATAATACTATGATTGTGCAAATCGGAATGACTAGGATATCTCCTACCTGTTTCTTTGTTAGTCTTTTCAACAATTACGAACACCTACCTAGGTGTACCTATTACTAAATTTCTTACTTTTGTTGAACGTAATCAGAAAAGAAACATGTTGCTGCAGAGCATCACCTCTGCAGCAAACTATTAACTACAATAGTTCATCTAGGACTTCAAGTAGTTCCACAACTTTTAGCTTTGAGCCTTGGTCCGAGAGATCCTTGCCCGTCTCCTCCTCTTCCTTCTTCAAGGACTTTATGCCGTCATTGAAGTTGGTGATACAGAAGGGACAAGAAGTCATCAAGATCTCTGCACCAGTTGACGCAGCCTCACGGAGCCGCTCTTTTGCAGTTGACAAAGCCATGTCTGGGAATTGTGCTTTTACACCTCCACCAGCGCCGCAACAGAAAGAGTCACCCTTGATTCTGTACATTTCGTGTAGCTCTAGTCCTGGAATTGCCTTCAAAACCACTCGTGGGATCTCATAGTGCTCTTTTTTAGCCTTCTCAGCGGCTCTACTATCGAGAAGCCAGTTCTTAGAGTTGTGGAGAATATTCTTCTCAATTGCAATACCTACGTGGCGAACGCTGTGAC
>JBHLPA010000225.1:0-4760 GCA_048939935.1 Promethearchaeota archaeon
ATTAAGTAATTCACGAGTTTGGGGAGACCACCCACTTTCCACATATGATTCAATTGTTTTGTTTTTTACAGGGGAATATAAAAATGCATCAAAAAGCATAGCTGAGTATTTCAGAAGATTGGCTACAGCAGCTCTTTTACCAGTTTCATTTACGCCACTAGATGCTCCGCCTAGGTTTGAAAATGTTATTTGATACTGTCCATCTCCACTAAGGTCTATCGTTTCTTTTACTGGCTCAATCCAGTGTATGGTTGGCAGAACACCTTCCTAGTTACTCTCTTGGTAATACCATTGATCTTGATTCTATTTGTGTTTCAGGTGTGGTTACAGGGATTTTCCTTCGAAGATTGGATGCTAATTGTGGTCTTCGCAGTGATGTACTTCATGTTCACCATATTTACTGGAGGTAGTAGCTTCGTCGAAGGCGGTTTTATCGATGCCAAGGTGTCACTGAAGTTATTCCCGATTTATGGCGCAGCAATAGTACTTTCACTGTTCATCGATGAAACTAGACGCCTCACTGTGTACTTCATGGCAGGTTCAATCTTTTGCCTGATGATTCTTTATTTTGCATTCCTCAGGAACTACGACAAGTGGCCAACCTACTCTCAGCTGAAATATGCTGATATCCATGCAGTAACGGACCTTAATCCGAAAGGTAAGGTCAAGACTGGTGCAGAGATTTGGTGGGCTAGAACTGACGGACCGCCAATCAAAGCAGGTGAAGAAGTTGTGATTGACCACATAACTGGAATCACAATGCATGTCAGAAGACCTGATGACATCCCAAGTTCAGACCAATAGAAGTTAGATTAAGGAAGGGAACAGGAAAAAGCCTGGACCCTTCTTACACTTTCTTTTTCGTTGATGCAAGAACGCTCCAAAGAATTACTAGTGCAAATAAGAAACCAATAATTGTTGTAATCCCCCATTCTATTTGAAAGATTTCGGGTTGAATCACTGATACTTGGGGGAATTCTGGGAAAATTGTGTAAGCAAGTACGTTCCACATGAAGTGAAACGAAATTGGAGTCCACAAACTCTCTCCAGACCAATAATAGCTAAATGAAAGAACCACTCCACCAAGGAACATGTTGAATGTGAAAAGACCAACCAATAATGTGTTGAAACCAACCGGAGCCCACCAACTGAAATGAAGCAATGAAAAGAATACAGAACTTAATACAATCGCAATTTTGCGTCCAGCAAGATGCTCCACTCTAGTCAAAATATAACCACGGTGTGTTAGCTCCTCAAAAAATGAAAACAATATGGCATTGAGAACAATGTTGACTATCAGGTCACCTGTTATTTCATTTACCGGCCGAAGTTGACCACCAAAGAAGAATGCTATTGCAGCCACTATAACTGTCGCCAGAGCTGCTGAAATTGCACCTATGCTGAGGTGACGACCGACTCGATTGTCGACCTCAAGCCCTAGTTCTACTATTGATTCACCTCCTTCCCACATCACAAAAGCCCAAGTGATAACGAACATGAATAAGAAGATCAGAATATTCACAAAGGGAGCTGATAGTGTAATTAGATACATCGCAGACATAAAGAGAAGTACTCTGAGCCATGCGGTTAATTCGGTCTTTGACAACTTTGGCGCCTTATATTCCACCTGAATTCCTACCTAAATCTACTCCGGTGTGAGGTTCGAAATAGAATGTCCAGAATAGAACTATATGTAGTGCCAACTCTTAATAGTAGGCAGCAGTATTCGCTCACCTAAGGCTATTAAGATATTAAGCTGCATGCTACATAGCCAGAAGTTCGCAATACTGAGCTCAACACGGAGGAGTACTCTTGGCAAAGACAAGGAGTCTTTTGTTGGAATTCGAAACAGATGAGGTTGGGCGTCTTGCCAGGGAACAGAAATCAGAGCGCACAGCACTGATCAGCGCGTTTACAGATCCCTCTGATATCGTTAGAGAGAGAGCATTAATTGCAGCTGTAGACTTAGCGGATCCAGCAATTGTCACAGATATTGTCAAATCGATGTCTGATGAGGTTCCGGATGTTCGGATTGCTGCAGCTCAAGCACTTGCCTTCTATCATCAGCCAAGGACAGTCCCCGATTTGCTCAAAGGGCTTCAAGATGATAACCCATGGGTCCGTTCACACTGCGCCGCAGGACTTTCCAAACTTCTAAACGGACCTATCTGGGCACGAATTTCAAAAGAGAATGTTGAGAAATTGATTAATGATTTCCCAGAGATGGCTGATGAAGAGATCAATAAATTCCTTTCAGACATCAAAATGAAGACACCTGCAATTGACCGTTATAAGAATTGGCGAAGTAAAGATTTTGACATTGAAATTGATGTAACATCTCTCGCAGAAGAACTTGAAGGTGCTCCAATTTTACTATCGGAAGAAGCAGCTGCGAGTATTGGCACTCCAAAGGTTGAAGGAATTTCTGAAGAAGTAGACGCCATTCTCAGTGAGCTACCTGAAGAATTGCGCGAAACGCTTCCACCTGAAGATGTTAGACGTTTGACTCCAGAATCAGCCAGGGAACTTGTGCAGAAACTCAAGGTATCAATACCCGAGAAGCCTAAGAAGAAAAAAACCGTTAAAGTACGTAAAGTAAAGAAGGTCAAAAAGAAAAAGAAACCAACCGCGCAAGACGAGTTGATTGAGAAACTTCCTGAAGAAGTGAGGAAAGAGGTTGGTGATGAAACCCTATCCACTCTGAGTGTAGAGGAACTCGAAGCACTTCTTTCGTCAACTTCGGAGAGTGAACCTGAGGCGGAAAAGGCTGAAGCAGAACCTGAAGAGAAAGATACTGATCCGCGGATGAAAGAATTGGTAGACAAGTTCGGTCAGGAGAAAGCAGAACTCCTGATTAACATACCAGATGTGATGCTTGAAGGTATTCCAGAAGACCAGATTCAGGAAATGGATATGGAAACACTAAAGGGATTGACGCAAGCTCTTGAGCCGCGGGATTGAATTTTTCACTCAGAACCTCGGATAACAACTGCAAACTCCCCAGCTAATCTACCATACCATTCTAGCAAGTCTCTCATATTGTCGACATGACGATAACTACCATTACCATATTGAGCAATTGCCAGCATCAGTTCCTCATCGATCTCGCTACGTTCACCCAAACCAATGCAGTAGATAACAAGCCTACTGCGATCTGTGAATCGTTCCTTCAATACTTTAAGTGGGGGTGGTCCGGAAGTTGTCATTCCATCCGTCAACATAATCAACATCGTCGGTTTATCAGGGTCTCCAAACTCCTCCATGATGTCATGCGCTTTGGTAAGAGCTGTGCCCATGTCAGTTAGTGTACCACCTTCCTCCACTTTGTCTACAACATGTGTGCTGATTATCTGAAGCCCAAGTGCCTTCTCTCTTCCAGTACATTCAACAAAGGGCTGAACTTCACCAGAATCAGAATTTAAGAATGTCATCTCACTAACTTCTTTCTCGAAAGTGATTACTCCAACCTTCTCACCATACCCTCGCCCGACCTTTTCAGCTAAGTATAGAAGGACAGCCATTGCAGCTGCTTCAGCCCGACTGACATTCTTGCCCTCCTCAAAACGATTCAGGAATGCATGCACTTCCGGGCTATCACCCGCTAAATCTTTTAGACCTTCTCGGGCATGAGCGATATCCTGAACTGGGACATCTGTGGTCTTCATAGATCCGCTTGTGTCAATACAAAGAACAGCATTGAAGGGGGATGCAATCCCTACTGTCTTGAACTGGTAACCAGTTCGAGCGCGGAGTGCTTCAAAAGCTAATTTTGCGAACCTCTTTCCTGCAAGCTCTGGTTTTGTGTTGATGATTTCCACCTTTACATCTAGTTCAGGCCAGTTGAAAGACATACCAGGGTAAACAAGACGACCACCGATTATATTCTCTAAGGATTTTACTCGTTCGGCAGCTCTTGTCACTAGATCTTCGGTGTTAGCATCCTCAGACAAAGGCTTGAGACCAAATTCAACATATTCCAGAGCTAGCATGTCCTCATCATAAAGTGTGACCTCGACCTGGTCCCCTTCCATAAGTAGTGATGCTTCAAGAACTAGCGTATCAATGAGGATTTTGTCTTCCTCAGTTTCATTGTTCATTCTTATCTCGGCAGCGCCCCAAAAACTGCTTTGTGGATCTTCGAATATGAGAATAGATCCTATGTCAGCATCTAGCTTCTTAGCTACTTTAGGATGCACATTAGCGAAGCCTCGTAGGTCTCCGCCATCTATTATCTCCAGCGTCAGTTTTTTGGTGATGGCATTTACCTCCTCTAGTCCTATAGGAGATTCTCCGATTTTAATGTTATAAAGAATTTTAAGTCAGCGTCAAGCGAAAAGCTTAGCTACAAGCGAAGTAAACTTGTCATCTGATTGAAAGGTTTCTGAATGGTCAGATATCGAGTTCAATAGTACCTGACCCACTTTTTGTGATGCATTTTCCAAGGTTTCCAATCTAATCATCCCTTGTGTCTGCAAAAGTGTGCAACTCAAATAATCATCAGGTCGTCTTCGTATCCACAAATGTTGTTCTCTATTAGTTTCCTTTGACTTCAACGCCAATACATACGAATCCATATTTATTCCATTGGACCCACCACTAGCAATACTCTCTGGTTCTGGCCAAGTTCCAATTGGGGGAATCATAAAATCCAGGGACTCTAAATCCCATGTGCCGTTTGTTATGAGCTTGATTACAGATCGTTCAACTCCGCGTTGAATTTCCAATGACTCATCTTTGCAGATTAGTTCCTTAGGCGGTCC
>JBHLPA010000226.1:0-4750 GCA_048939935.1 Promethearchaeota archaeon
CGTTGTTTCTCGATATCTCACTAGATAGATAGTCGATTCTCTTTTAGTAAGTTCGGAAATTGTCGAAAGCATCTACTCTACAAATAGTGAGATATAATAGGTAGAATTCAACTGCGTAGAAATCTACCTATTGAGAATAGACTGACACATGACATACAATGAATACAACCGTTCATGGAGACCGGTGATATGAGACGTAGAACTAAGGGGCTATTGGCAATACTGATTATCGTAGCAATTGCGATTCCAACTGCACTGTACATTTTGAATGAACTTATCAATCCACCACCTCCAGAACCTCTCAATCTGGATGAGGCACCAGCTGAGATTCGTGCAATCAAAGCAGAACTCAAAGAAAAGCTATCAGAAGGTGTGTTTACTTGGGATGATATGGAGAACTTCACGATATTCTCAAATTATGTTGCAGCTCATCATCCTGAAGCTCAAGAGATTACAAAAGATTGGGAAATAGTAGCGGTGCTTGATGTCTTAGATTCGGGATATCTGTGGTTTACAGTTGCGAATGATGCATTGAATCTAACTGTAGAATCAGTTCCACCCGAAGATCCTGATGTAACTATAATTCTTAGTTTTGACACTTTGACTGAAGTATTCAGCACTCAGACAACTGCTGCAGCTGCATTTCAACGTGGTGATGTTGATTTCGATGGAACTCTTGGAATTGCCCTTAAGATTGACCGATTGAATACAATTTTCTCGTACACGATTATGGATACTAAGCTCTACTACTCATCTGGCATTATTGATTTCAAAATCACTGAGAATATAGACGGGTCTCATACTGCCGGCTATACTCTGTTTCCATGCATGGAGATTGTCATCACAAATGAATCAATGCAGAATGGTGCCATGGTTTCAGGTAAAGTTCTCATTGTTGATGACCAAGGGACTGTTGTTAATCAATTAGATGACTCAATGCATAGCGTGCACAAATTCATCAATTCAACTGCAGTCATGATGGGTGGGTCGGACGGTTGGATGGAGATATGGGATTTCGTTTCTGACACTCGAGTCACACTTCCCCTTCCTGCTGGGCATCATGAACTGGATTACAATCCTATTACAGACACCTTCATGGTATTGGAGACCGCAACCTCTGGAGAGGTCTGGGATGGATTAGAAGTCATCTATGATACAATTAGTGAATATAATTGGGATGGGGACCTTCTCTGGCAGTGGGATGCCAGAGTGCATCTTCCATTCAATTCAACACTTTATACAACTATATGTAACAATTACACATTCAGAGGTTACGTAGATTGGATGCATGCTAACAGCTTTTCCTGGGATAAAGTCGAGAATACAATATGGCTTAATGTAAGAAATCAGGACACAATCCTGAAGATTGACAAAGATACTGGTGAGATTGTTTGGAGTGCTGGTCGAAATGGTAATTTCACCATACTTGACATAAATGGTACTGAAGTTGATTCGATTTGGCACTACCCTCATAGTCTAGAGTGGCTTGGTGATAATCGATACATCTTGTTTGATAATGGCCTCTTCGATCCTGATGTTCCGTCATCTATGACCCGGAATGGGACCGGAATATCTGGCTTTGTAGAGTTTGAGATTGATGAAGAAAATCAGGAAATTCGTGAAGTCTGGTCATGGCATGCCACAAATTCAACTTACTACTTCTCCGAATCAGGGGGAGATGCAGATAGACTACCTGACGGTAATACTATTGGAATCTACGCGAATCAAGCTCTAGTTCTTGCACAACCTGATCCCCTCATCTTTACAGAGGTAACGCGTGATGGAGAAATTGTTTGGGAGCTTCAAATCCTCGGTGGAAACGGTACTTACTGCTGGGCTCATAGACTTGAGAGATTCTATGAAACTCCCCTGATTGAAGTTCAAAATCAAGCCATAGATATCAATGCAGGTACACTGTACCTGAATCTCTCAACGTGGAATTGTGTGAAAGAGATGTTTTCAACAGATGGAGAGATTCGTGTCATTGTTGATGGTACTGAGATTTACCAAGATACATTTGAGTTTCAGCCTCAATGGATAGCAACGAATCTTGAGGTTTCACTGAGCAATCTTCCAACAAACTTCAAGTACATTGAACTCCAAGTGGAGAATAGTGATGGGATTCTCAAGTCAGTAGTCATCTATGGGTCTATGAATCCGCAATCAGTTGATCCTGTATTCTATGTACTCGCAGGAATTATGGTAGCTATTCCAGTTATTATCGTGATAAGTCTGATACGAACTGGAAGAATCAAATTTAGTAGAGAGTGAAATATTGAGTAAAGATATCAAACTGTTCCTTCCAACTCCGGAGAAACTTACTCCAATTCAAGCGCTAATATTGATTCAGCTGCTTGAACACTCGAAATATGGCTACGAAATCCTACGCAATCTTCGTGACGCATTTCATGGTTCATGGGAACCGAAAACTGGTACCATATATCCTTCACTTCAAGCTTTGGAGAAGAAGGGGTATATTTCAAAGAGCGTCAAAGATGAAACAACACATTACAGTCTAACTAAACAAGGGGACGAAAAACTTAGAGAAATGAGTGATATTATTGCGTACTATCTTCTGTTCAACTCTCGCTTTATCGAATCAACTGTAGCTAATATGCCTGCATCTTTCACACAGGAAGTCTTCATGAAAATACACCTAGCTGGAATCGATGAGATGATTCCTGAAGCTCCTATTCTGAGGGCTATTAGAGAGCTTCCAGACAAAGACGTGAAGAGAGTTTTCCTTGAAAGGAGGAAAGGAATCTTGGATAGGAAAATCAAACTAGTGAAAAAGGAACTGAAAGATTTGGATGGGTAGTGTGAGTAAATGAACGAATATGATATTGTTGTCGTAGGTGCAGGACCTGGAGGTTCGACTGCTGCAAAAGAAGCAGCAGAAAAGGGTTTCAAGACTATCTTCTTTGAACGTGGAAGGACTCCAGGTGAGAAGAACTCATCTGGCTGTGGTCTTGGTCCACGATTGTGGCGAGAATTTGATATCATGAAGGAGATCAACTCCGAGGATTGCCCTTCAATACGAGAGGGTCGTGCTGCTCGAAATTACATGGTGGATAGTGAAGGGAAAGTAACTGGTTACATCATGACAACACCTACATCTTCAGTTGAATATGAACCAGCAAAAAGCTGGATCACTTTGAACTGCTATAGAAGTGATTTTGATCCATGGTTAGCAAAATTTGCAGTCGATGCAGGAGCTGAATTAAAGACCTCTACTTTAGTCACAGGTCTCTTGAAAGAGGATGGAAAAGTAGTCGGAGTTATTGATGAGAAAGGTGAGAAGTACAAGGGTTTCGTCATAGGTGCGGATGGGGCGGTTTCCATGGTGGCTCAACAATCAGGGTTGCGCCAGAGATGGAAGCAGAAACAGGTGACTTTGACTCTCCAATATGATTTTGAATGTTCAGCATCAAAGATAGACGATGTGATGGGTGATGAAGCATTAGCAGTGTGGTGGTCCGCGACTTTTCCAGCGGCTTATCAGGTATTCTTCAATTCTAGCTTCCATATTGGGTTTGGAAACTGGATGACATGGTGGGACAAAAATCCTGTTCATTATCTGAACAAGGTTGTCAATCTTGATTACTTCCAGCGATTGATTAGAGTTCTCGACGCTAAACCTCGAGAGTTTCAGGCGCATCTTCTACCATGGATGGGAATGCCTGAAAACACTCACACTGACAATGTGATCTTGATTGGAGATGCAGGAGGATTTCCGTGTCCGCTTGAGGCTGAGGGTATCTATCCTGCCATGGTTACAGGCAGAGCTGCGATAGAGACCGCAGCTGAAGCGATATCCTCATGTGACACATCCAAGGAGTTCCTCTCTCTCTATGACGAGAAATGGATGGCGACCTCAGTAGGAGCGGACTTCAAATCCGGTCCAGAACTTCAAAGCATTTGGAGGGCTCTTCCATTCAGTCCAAGACAATCAATGTCCTGGTTCGTACCACTATTCATGGAGATTTTAGGTGGGATAATCGACTGGTCCGAACCACATCCTGTGAGAATACGCCAGGTCGCTCGGAAAGTTAAGCAGTACTTACCTCAATTAGTGCCTTTCATAGTGAAAGAAGTGATTCCGCTTTTGACATCGGTCTTAGGTGAGGACAGGATGGATATGCTGACAGATCCTGAGAAGCTACTTACTGAGATGCCAGAGATTGAGGAGGCTATAGCAATGGCCTTCATGGCAGATGAGGAGGATGAACAAGAGTGAAAATAGACCACAAGGCACTCGTTAGGCGAATCCCCGGGGCGAGTGACTTCATCAGTATTGACAGCAGCAAGTGCACTCTATGCGAACGATGTCTGATAATCTGCGTAATGAACCTCTGGAAGAAAGGCAAAGACAAAGTGTACATTGTCGATGACTATGCCTCACAATGTCTCGAATGCGGAGCATGTGCTCAGGTGTGCGAGAGTGACGCAATAACCTTTAGATTCCCTGCTGGAGGAACTGGTATAGTCATCGAACAGGGTTAACAAAGACAAAACAAGGACGCGAAACAAAACCATGATAACAGCGGTGACCAAGATTGTTGGAGAAGACCGAGTGTCCAACCAACAGGAAGTCTTAGAGAAATACTCTGGAGATTTTTCTCCCTCATTTGTAGTCTGGCCAATATCAACTACTGAGGTAGTAGAGATTGTTACCTGGGCTAACAAGAACTCAGTAGCACTCATTCCTGTTAGCTCTGGAGGTCCTCGTCGTCGAGGATCATCTTTACCA
>JBHLPA010000227.1:0-4741 GCA_048939935.1 Promethearchaeota archaeon
GTAATCGGCAATTGCATGATTGGATGTGGTAGTCACATCCATTTCATGCTTCATCTTTTTATTACAATCAAGATATCCTTTTGAGCGATATCTCTATGGTGAACTGCAGACCCATCGCTACAGAGGTATAATCATGAGTGGTTTCTATCCAATATCTCCCCTTGTAGGAATAACGAACACAAGTTATGGGGCCCAAGCTGGTGTTATGGATGAAATGTGGGCCGTCCGGGTTGTTCGTGGCAAGAAAATCCTTGCTGAAAAAACCATTCCTGAACTAGCATTGGAGAATATTGTTGGCGTGGCTTATGGTCACATCCGGATTGAAGGTCTCAGTAGGCATGCAGTAGCTCAAATGGCCGGACGACTGATGCAGTTTGCTCGTAAATATCAAACAGCAGGGGTATGTCCAAATTACGAGATTCCGGATCTTGCCTATGATGATGGTACGACCATCGCTGAAATCACGGCAGCTGAGAGGGGTGAGGTTGCAGTTGAGGATACCACTCTCTCGTCTGAATTACCTGATATGAGAATCGGAGAACTTCCACCACTAATTCGCACCACTGGAGATTCCGCTTGGGCCGCAAATATTGAGGCTCATGCTGCAATGATCTGCGAATCCGCTACTTATGCATCAGAAATGCCAAAGGGTCACTTGGAGAATATGTTCAATCGAGTTGCTGACTCTCTGATCTATCAATGGGCGATGTCAAATCCTGAGGAGCCACCAACAGCGTTAATAAAATTCACATCACTAATCCAAGCTTGTTCTGATGAGAGTCAGCTCCCAAAGACCGTAGCTGGAACAGCAACAATAGAAACTGGCGCTTGCAGAGTATTGAGTGTCTGTAGAAAATTAGACCCTGAAGCATCAAAGATACCATCTGGATATCCATGTGCCTTTCATGAACTTCTAGCCCAGAAATTGAGTGAACTGACCGGCGCAGAGATTAGTGTAAACACATCATCTACTGGATGCATTGTTAGTATAAAACTCGAATAACTACCTAGTTACCCAATAATCTTAAATCGCTACAAACGCCTCATCTACAATTAGACGAGACTGCGTGGTAATGTCTCGATTAGGAGCTTAGAAAATTGAGCTATTTAACATGGCGAGATTATACGCGTTCTGGACCTGTGTGTCTGGGTGCGCTTTTGGTAATTGGTGGCGCCATAATATCATTGTTGGTTTATACAGATCCAGCAGCATATGATTTCATTCCTGGCTACACCATGTTGATTGGAGCGATAGTGGCAGTAATAGGATTACTGTTCATCATTATGGGCTTTGTCTTCACGAAGAGGAAGCGAGACTCGGTACTCAGACCGGTCGATACTAAGATGGATGATACACCCCCTGCGCCACCGCCGCCTGACTGATCACAGGAATCAGTATTTCAGCCGAGCCTTGGGGCCTTCTAGGTCCTCAGGCTCTACTTCTCTTTCTTCTTCTTCCCCTTAATTCCATCCGCCAAATCCTAATATGTAACCAAGTGGGCATTTCAACAGAACTGACTACTGGATGGTGTTATGGTCCAGATGAAGCATACCCTTGAATACAGAGATAGTCAATTTCACGAGTGTTCAGGAACTCCAACAACTCCAATCACTCTAATAGTTGACGAGACATCAAAGAAGCTCATTCTTGCTATCCCTAGTGGTGCTAGTATGATTGAGCGGAGAGCCGCTGAAAGAAATGCTCGTGGCATCGAGAAGGTCGGTTTTCAGACCTCCTCGCAAGGTCGTATTGGTCGTGGTTACGAGCTAGTGATTGAAGGTCACGGTGGAGGATTACCAGATAGACTTAGACATTCTCCAAGAGAGGTCTATTAAACTATTAACAATACTGTGGAATTTCTAAGAGTCGTTCCCGGCTCCAAAAAGGCGAAAAGACTCGAAGATTTCTTCAGATTGTGTAGGAGAGAGATACAAGATGTCCGAAGAACGCGCAAAGAGATGGATTGAAGAATCACAGAAAGATGCTATTAGACAATCTGCTGGTAGCCAACACTTGAAACGAGCTGCAGAAGCAGAGAAGTCTGGTAATCTGACTGCCGCCGATCAGGAGTATGCTCTAGCAGCTGAGGCATTTCTCAAATCTGCAAGTGAATATCGTGGAGGTAAGACATTCAAGAAAGCTGCAATAAATATGTGTGCGGCTGGGGATGTCTTTTCTGAATTGGGAGAAGCAACCAGAGCTGTGGAAGCCTATCAAGGCGCAGCTGAAGATCTTCTCAGTGCTTCTGCTGAACATCTAATGTGGGGCGAAGATGCTGAAACAAGTAAGGGTACAGCACTTGCCATGGCTGCATGCATGATGTACATTATGATTGGTAAAGAGGCTGATGGTTTCTACAAAGCCCGCGGATTTGTTGCTGAGCATGCCTCAAAGATTCGTCTTCCAGCTACTGTACGCTTAAGCCAGATTCCTCAGATGCTTGAGAGTGCGATTCAGTCTGTGAATCTTGAAAGTTTTGCATCTGCTGAGAACGCAGCTGTTACCGAGCTAAAAGCGGCATTGGCTAGTGCTAATAGTCAAGAATTCTCAAAGTATATAGATAGGGGTCTCGACATGGTTCGAGAGATCCTGCGTGGAAAACTGAAGGTACCAAAACTAGCATCGCAACTTGTCCTTCCAAACGATTTGACATTCTCTGAAGAGTTTCCTGTCCGAGTAATGATCAAGAACACTGGTGATGGAGAAACACTAAACCTCTCTGTGGAGTGGCATTTTGACGAGGGATTGAACTTAGTTTCAGGAGAGCGTACTAAAAGAGTGACTTCGCTGCCGCCGGGTGAAACTCTTGACATCTCCATCGTCTTGAAGTCTGCTCAACCTCTCGTTGGTGAGAAGGAATTCTCGATTCTTGTACGTGGTTCATACAGTGACAAGCTAAAGACCGAGTATAGTTTCCAAGCAGGTCCTGGAACTTTGATCTTGCGGGACTACAAAGTAAGCCAACAACTGACCCGTGATGCAGATTTAACAGATGGTCGAGTAGGTTTGCTAAAAGAGTCTATTGAGATGTCAGATCTTGAAGCTGAACCTTTGATTAGAATTGTAGATAGTATGATAGCCTCAATGAATCAGAGTCGGTCCGACATTGAAGATGGTGAACTAGACTTAGCAAAGGCGAGGATTCGTATCGTAAATGACATGGTCGACAATATTGATGAGCTGGTTGGGGACACTGAATTAATGAAACGTCTAATAGAAAGACGTGAAGTTGAGAAGAAAGAATATGCCCTGAAGAAACTTGGTCCTGCATATGACGAAGTAATTGCTTTTCTTGCAGGACAGGAGAAGAAACTTGAAGCTGAAATTCAGGATGCTCTTGCTGATTGGGATACTCAAGCTGCGAAGAAAAAGAACTTGAGAGCGACACTATCACGCATCAAAGAAATCGCTGGTAACCTGGCATCAGCTGGGACTGATACTAAAGGTCTTGAAGATGAAGCTAATAAGGCTCTAAATGATCCACTTCTTGTCTTGGGAGAACGTCCGTCATCTCCAGAGAAGGTAGAGATTGCTCTAGTGATGGCACGTTCTATCCGCAATGAGGTTACACAGATTCTCGAGTCACGAAAGAATGAACTAAAGTGAGTTATGATGGGATAAATCCTATCATAGCACCACTTTTTATCCTGAACTCGCTGATGCACAAAATCTCATAATTGAGTAAAGCTATTACCACTCAGATTTCAGTAACGAAGATATGGACTCAGGCTGTAAAGAAAATCATCGAGCCAATGCAAGATGAATAAGGAGATTGAGGTACTTGAGTGATAAATCAATGATAATTATTGGTGCAGGCTTAGCAGGGCTCTCGACAGGATGTTATGCTCAGTTGAATGGGTATGAAAGTAAGATTTTCGAGCACCATACAAAGGCTGGCGGAGTAGCTGCTGTTTGGAAGAGGAAAGATTACCTAATTGATGGTGGAATTCACTTCCTAATCTGTCACAAGCCTGGAACTCCAATCTATGATGTGTACACCGAGATTGGTGCTGTCGGATCATATGAGATAGAGGACATGGATAGCTATCTTCGATTCGTTGATGAGACTGGGTCTACCATTGTTGAATTCACCAAAGACCTCAAAAAACTTGAGCGAGACCTCATTGCTATCGCACCAGATGATGTTGATGACATTAGAAAGCTGATCAAAGAGGTGGATTGGATGAAAGATTCACCTTTGCTTACAGATCTTGGAATGAGTGTATCATCCCCTGAATTACGAGGTCGTTTTGATAGTTTGAAAGACATGTGGAATATGCGAAGTTTCATGAAGTATTTTACAGGAAGATATTCCAAATCAGCTGCTGGTTATGCAAAAGATCTGAAGACTCCAATTCTTCAAGATGTAATCAAGAACGCTTTCTCGCCTGATGTGGCATTCTGGTTCGTAATCATGATACTGGCTACTGTGGCGGGTGGACATCTTGGTCTTTTCAAAAATGGCTGTCAGGAATTTGTACAATCTATTGTCAAGAGATATGAGTCATTAGGAGGTCAAATCAGATACAATTCCAAAGTCGTGAATATTGTTGTTGAAGACAATGTTGCAGTTGGTGTCATTCTTGAAGATGGTTCAGAGCACATGGCTGATGTAGTAGTATCCGCTGCTGATGGCAGAAGCACCATCTTTGAACTTCTTGAGGGCAAATATATTGATGACAAAATCAAGAAGCGATATGAAACTTGGAAACCATACGATCCGATTCTCATAGTGAGTTT
>JBHLPA010000228.1:0-4735 GCA_048939935.1 Promethearchaeota archaeon
GGTTTGTTTCTTTGAGCCTTCTGAACTTCTTCCCCTCTCAGCGCATCATCCATAGTCGTACTAAGTTTATCCACTGATACATTTAGATGGACCCTGTTATCAATCGCAGAAATTACATGACCTGGGACAATTATGTCCACATCTGATTTTAGACCAGCTGCCTCGAGTTTCTCTTCAACGAAACTTCCACCAACAATCATTGAAACCGACCCATCAAGGTTGAAATTTACTGCGATGGCACGACCCACCTTCTTGTCATTCTTATCCAAGATGTCCATCTTCTCAATCTGCGAGAGTCTGATGTCCTCTTCAGGAATAGCATCCTTGTCAAGAGTTGTCTTCAATGAATCAACAGTTGTATTGAGATGCACATGCTCATCAATCTGTTTAATGAATGACCCATCGAATACAGGATCTTTTTGGGGTCTTACATTGATGGACTCAAGAAACTCCTCCCATCTGGAACCCGCCAGTATGAATTTCGATAAACTGAGTTTACCATCAAACTTGAACGTCATATCATGAACTTTTCCAACATTTCTTCCCGTTGAGTCGAGAACATCTGTCTTTTTGATATCTCTACTACAAATCGAACGTGTTAGTTGCATCCACTTACCTCACGACATTGTATTAACCATTGTTAATTAACTATTCGGTAAGTCCACCTTGTATCACTCAGAGAACATAACATCTCAAGTTCTTGTAATCCCACCATTTCAACAAATCGAGAACTATACCGGGGTTATTGCGATGGTAAAAACATGCAGCTCTTGTGGATCTACTGATGGTGTTCAATTTGTATACAATTCCTTTTCAGATGGTGGTGATTGGAGATGCAACACCTGTCTCAACAAACAGTTCCCAGAGGGATCACGCATCGTAAAGTTCACAGACACGTCGCATCCTCAAAGACCAGCTTACTATCTGTGTATCGAGTCACAGGAAGATTTGGATCTCATCATGACCGTTGGTGAACGAGCACAGTCGTTGGGAGCAAAAGGAATGGAGGCATGTTTCTATGCTGCTTTCAAGCATGGGCGTAGAATAAGTCCTCACTCATTCGCTTTGGGTCATGATGGTAGTGTAGCTAAGCTTCGGTCCCATGTCGACACTTTGCGGATGTTTCTTGAGACATCTGAGAGAATAATTATTGACGAATAGGTTTTCACTCCTTTGACATCAATGGAAATTACTAACAAGGTGAATTCTTGTTTGTGAGGTTGGGTGGACATCGAGTTGGACTTGATTGCATCCATTCTCTCCTCCATTCAATTCGGATAGAGTGAAAAGCACTGACTTTCACTCTTTTCCGGAGCTCATTATTCTATGACTCGTGAGGAAACGGAATCTTCTGTACCCTATCAATATGAAATGGGACCAATTAGGCCTCCGAGCGAAGCCTTTAGTCTACTACTCCGGTTGACACGGAATTGTGAATGGAATAGATGTAGGTTCTGTCCTGTTTACAAAGAGACCGAGTTCTCTGTTCGAGATACTGAACACGTTATGAGGGATATCGACTATATTCGAGAGTATATCGATTTCCTAAAAAACCCCTCAGATAACATTGTCATAGATGAACCTCTAGCCTATGATTCTGCAATGCACTGGTTTAGTCATGGCATGAAATCTGTTTTCCTGCAAGATGCAGACGCTCTTGTTGTTGGAGCAAGCAACCTGACCAAGATTCTAAATCAGTTGAAGGAAAAATTCCCTGCTATTGAGAGAGTCACTTCTTACTCACGATCCTCCACCATCAATAAGATGAGTCAGGAGGACTTGAACGCCCTCTGTTCAGCAGGATTGACACGAATTCATGTGGGGTTGGAATCAGGATCTGATGCTGTACTCAAGATGGTCCGAAAGGGTGCTTCAAAGAGTATCCACATTAAAGCGGGTCTAAAGATCAAGAATGCGGGTATGGAACTCTCGGAATATGTCATGCCTGGTCTGGGAGGTCGAGGCCTTTCAGAAGAACACGCGAAAGAATCTGCTGATGCATTGAATCAGATTGATCCTGATTTCATTAGATTGAGGCCACTCGCTTTTCCAGTTCGCGCTCCATTGTATGAGATGGTTAACTCTGGTCAATTTGACAGATGCAATGATGTTGAGATGGTGATCGAGCTTCAGACTTTCATAGAGAATCTTGCAGGAATTTCCAGTTATCTGGTGAGCGACCATATTCTGAATCTGTTTGCAGACCTAAAGGGGCAGTTACCGGCTGAAAAACAAAAGATGCTATCAATCACACAGAGGTTCCTTGACTTGGAGGAAGAAGAACAGATGCTCTATCGATTTGGTCGACGTCTTTGTGTTTTCCACTGTTTAGATGATTTAATGGATACTTCTCGAAGAAAACAAGTGAGTAAGATAATGTCTGACAACAATGTCAATTCACAGAATATTGATGGTATAATTGATCAGCTGATGCGTAGGTTCGTTTAATCTAATCACTATTATCCAATGAGCGAGATGACTTCATTTTGATGGTTCGTGGTGCTTTGAAGGCTGTCTTGTATGAGTCAACCTCTGAGATAAGCTGGTGGGTTTGATTGATTCGGCCATTCAAGCAGACCTGAATTTACGGCAAATATTTATCGAACCGCGTTTCGAATAAGCGGTATAATCTCGCGAGGGATAGGAATGCAATTTGATTGGATTTTCGGAATACTTGGGCTGGGAATTACTTCTATTCTTTTACTGATAGTTCTGTTATTCATACTCAACTTTCTGATACAAGGATTCTTTCTTGGAATCGGTCTGGGTTTTGTGAACGGACAGAATAGAAATCTGGGATCAACCTTTGTTACAGCTCTCCTCATGTCTCTAGTGATTTGGATACCCTGTCTAGGTTGTTTCATTGCATGGTATTTCATCAAGAGCAGACATGATGTTGGCTGGGGCGGTGCCCTCGTTGCTTGGATATTGGGTGCAATAATCCAGTTTCTGGTCATGGTCTTACTGTTGATGTTCGTATTTACTGGGATTTGGACTGCAATCCTTGGGGGATTGATTCCATTTCCATAAAACTATAGACCATAACGGCGTATGATGCGTTGATCGTAATGGAAAAAGAGAGAGGAGTCATCTCACGACCTTGTGAAGAAATACTCGATGATGAAAATCGAGGAAAATTAATACTGAACTTTAGGCATCTGATTCGACATCCTCTCCTCTTCCTCAAGGCCACCGACCCATTCATCACTGCACATCATCCGACGTGTTCGCATTTTGACTCACATTCAGTAACAATTCGTGGAAGGCGATGGTGTGTCGGGTGCACGTTCAATACGCTGTCCTTTTTTGTAGCAATGTTTCTAGGTCTGTTAGTCTGGATCTATAACCCAATTATACTAAGCAGGTTCTTCCTGTTCTGGGGGGGTGTTATTGGGAGTGTGCTATATTTCCTGTTGAGCCTCTCTGGTATAGCTGATCGAGGTACAAAGACAAAGATTGCATCAAAATTCCTCCTTGGCTCCTCTTTCGCTGGAATCTGTTGGTCTATCCTTCTGATTAATGGACTCTTCTCACCCGGCCTAGAGGTTAAACTTCTATTCATTCTGGCGCTGTATCTTGGTTTTGTGACGATACTAAACGCAAAACGGAGTATGGAGGTCTTTAAGGAATGTGAGGAATGCGAATACAAGATGAGATGGAGTAAGTGTCCTGGGTTCAGGGAGATTGCATGCAAACTAGTAGAAGAGGGATTTGTGTATCCAGAAGAACTTTGAACTCTTCATGTATTTCCACTCGACACACCCAACTCATCTGTGAAATCTACTTTTGAAGTATTGACCGGCTTAGTGCAGAGTGGCCCCTGATTTGTTGGTGAATTCACAAAGTCTGAAACCTCATAGGCTTCCATAGGCTCAGCTGTGTAAGGCTTGAGTAATGACAAGAGTTGCTCTCTATCTTGGTTCTCAGGGCTCAACCAGGTCTTCTCATCTTCAGGGCTCAAGATTACTGGCATCCTATGATGAATTGTTTTCAGAATGTCGTTAGGTGTTGTTGTGATAATAGTACAGCTTTCGAGTGTCTTACCAGACTTTGTCTTCCAGTACTCATATAGACCTGCAAACGCGAATGGCTTTCGACTTTTCAGACGAATATGTGTTGGTATCTTTACCTTTCCGACCTTCTGCCATTCATAGAATCCATCCGCAAGTATCAGACATCTTCGTTTCTTGAATGCATTCCTGAAAGCTGGTTTCTCGACGACCGTTTCCACTCTTGCGTTGATCATGCGGTTTCCGATACTCACATCCTCTGCCCAGAACGGAACAAGCCCCCATCGCATCTCTGTTAGCTGACGTTTCTCTCTCTGGACAATTACTGTTACATTCTGAGATGGAGCAATGTTGTACTTAGGTTCAGGTTTCTTAATGACCTCCTCTATCTCAAATCTCTCGATAAGTGCATCTGCATGTGTCAAGAGAGCAAAACGACCACACATGATGTGTTTTCAGAATTAATTTGGTATAAGAATTGAGGAATAGTCGTTTTTCTAAACTATAGTTATTATTCGATATCAATCACTGCACCAATCCGTTCTATAGAATCCTTAACATACCTGTCATTATCCACTGTTAATTCAATTGCTCCTTCGGGACATACATCAACACATCTGCCACATCCTCTACATTCTGCTCCAATGACAGCTTTTCCATCTACAAGTTGAATTGCATTAACAAAACAGGCATCTTCTTGTGTACAGGTTTCACAACCAGTACAT
>JBHLPA010000229.1:0-4722 GCA_048939935.1 Promethearchaeota archaeon
CTTGGCGACGAGAGTAAAGAATTACTTCATCACCCCTCTTGTGAATCTGAACTCTCTCTCCATCGTATTTGTTCTCTACCAGAGCCTTACCGCCAGTTTTCTCAATGATTTCCTTGGGGTTGGAGAGTTTCTTAGCAGCCATCATTCGTATGGGGATTCCAACATTCGTTTTGATTGCTCTTACTGAGTTTATTCCATCATTTGCCAGAATCGATGCTACCCGCCCCAAGTCGCTACACACATTGAAGGCTGCTTCGAGGTCATCTCGTGTGTCCTTGTCACCAGTAAATGCAACAGCAAGTGAATCGAGTATACTCATGTGACCAAGACCTAATCTTAGAGAGCCAGTCACTGTTCGGAGGATATATCGTGCTTCTATGGGTTTGGCATCTGTTAGTAGACCAGCAAGCTTGGAGACTTTCTTTCTGTTACTGCCTGAGCCAGAGATTTTCGATATTTCATCTAATGTTTCAAAGACTGTGGATACTTTAAGCTCCTCTGCAAAGAGTGTTGTTTGGGCACTCTGCTGTAAGAGTGATTCAGCTGTGCTACCAATATCTCCGGTCTTTTGCAGTGACTTGAGGACATTGCCCTCTGAAACAGACGCGGCAGAAGCAACAACTTGGACTGCCATCTTCTCAGCAATGCCAATCTCAGGTTCACCTTTCCAGTCTGGATGAAGCTTTCCAATGGATAGTGCGATAATATAACTGACCTCAGAGGGATTTGCTCTCTGAAGTAGATCTGAAAAGAGCTGAATCTTTTCTAGCGTCCCACTCGTGGACTCGACCTCGTCATATGTCTCTGCCAATTTCTCGTAAAGCAATATTTCACGCTCCATTCTAGAGACCCACCACATCTTTTATAAGCTCAGTCTGGAGGACACCGGCATTCACAGACTAATTCGGTGAGCTGAAATTGGGTAGTGTAAGACCTCGATATATTAAGAACGCTGCGAAGAACCTCCTCGCTCTTTATCCAGATACATTCACAGACGATTTTGAGACCAACAAGAGACTGGTTGAGCAGCTCACTGACGTCAAGACCAAGAAGGTACGGAACCGAATAGCTGGTTACTTGGTTGGACTGATCAAGATTGGAATCGCCAGGGCGGAGGCTGAAGCGCTTGAACCTGGTGAAGAGGTCACTGACGATATGGAGATGTAATACTCCAGAGAATCATATCATTTGTCATTCCTCAAAGGTATCTTAAGGAGGAGAGTGTACTTCATCCATATGAGTGACTGGGAGAACCTTTTACTGCATGGTGACTGTTTGGATATCATTAGAAAACACAAAGACAGGCTTAAAGAAAAAGTCTGCCTCATCTACATTGATCCACCGTTTTTCTCTGGGACTGACTATACGGTGAAAACCCGTTCAGGTGGTGATAGTCAGTCAGCAGGTGTTCTTCTTGAAGAAGAAACATATAGTGACAAATGGGAGGGAGGATTGCAACAGTATCTGGATTTCATGAAGGCCCGACTCGAATCTATGAAACCACTACTCAGAGATGATGGTTCCCTCTGGGTTCATCTTGATTGGCATGTTTCCCATTACATCAAAGTCATCTTGGATGAGATCTTTGGGTATGCCAATTTTGTAAATGAGATTGTCTGGAAACGAACTAACAGCCCCAAAGCTCAAAGTAGAGGATTTGGGAGTCAACACGATGTTATTCTTCTCTATGCTAGAGATGCATCTAAGTTCAAGACTCAGCAGGTCTATAGAGAACATGATGAGAGATCTCGGAGACCCTACAGTTACAAGGATGAACGAGGCAAGTTTCGCTTAATAGAGGTCGAAGCTCAAGGTATCCAGAGAACAGAAGACAGGAAGCAGTTTGAATGGAGGGGTCGAACAGCACCATACCTCTACCGTAAAGAGACCCTTGATGCGTGGTGGGAAGCGGGATTAATCTATACCAGTAGGAATGGACGGTACACAAAGAAACAGTATCTATCTGACATACCAGGAATCCCTGTTTCAGACCTGTGGATAGATATTCCTCCAGTGCAAGGAGCCTCAAAGGAGAACACAGGATTTCTTACTCAGAAACCAGAGTTACTCCTCGAGAGAATCATAGACTCGTCCACAAATCCTGGTGACATCGTTGCAGATTTCTTCGTTGGGTCAGGGACCGCTGTTGTTGTTGCTCAACGGATGAATCGACATTGGATAGCATGTGATTCATCTTTTGCGGCAATTAGGATTACAGAGGAACGGCTTAAATCTCTACATGCATCCTGAAATGAACAAACTCGGGGAAACTTCTCCGCTTTAAAGTTATGAAGCAGCATTCTTTGATAGAGAGTAAGGACATCACCGAGGTCTAGTCTAGATTGAAAGCTTATGGTTGTGGATGAGTAGTTCAATCTACCCAAATAGGTTCATCATAGTCAGTTGTCTTTGGAAATACATCACCCATGGCGTTCTTGTCCCATTGTCTAAGCAGAAGATAACAGACAACTGCGACAACAGCAGGGAGTATGAATGGACCATATAAGTAGAAGATGAAGTACGGACCATATGGGATGTATCCAATCCATGAGATGATGTAAAACCCTAGAAGGAAAGCTGGAACTGCACAGAGAACACACACGCCTAGTCTTCGAGAACTTCGCCTATTTTTCTCCCAATTACGAACTCCGTAGATGACAGCCTGTACCTCATCCTCGTTGAGGACACGACCTTGCTCCACCTGCACCTTCGCAACCTGTGGATGCATGCCATAGATTCCCTCAGTCTCAGTGAAAGCTGGATCGTGCCTCCAAAAGGCACCCTTCACAATGAGAATGAATATTATTGGAATAAGAAAATAAGATCCTAGTGAAACAAACATCATCAAGCCAATGTAATAACCAGTAGAGATCATGGTCCAAATAGAGATTCCAATAGGAACTAGAATTGCACTGGAGAGATAGGTAAAGATTGCGAATAGAATGCTGAAACCTATGAGGTCTCCAAACCATCTGCTTCGTGGGACTCGGAGAAGATGAAATGCCATAAGGACTTCTCCACTCTCTGGGCTCTTGAGAATGAGGTTCATCATTGGCTCTGAAACAATTATCGCATTGTAGAGTGGATTGAAGTTTGTCGCTATGAAACCATCCTCGCTCTGCCTGGCCCAGATATGTGTTCTTGAATCTACCACCACCTTTTGATGGACCTGACCGATAATCCCTAGAAATTCTGGATTGTTTATTGGATTCCTGAATCTGAAGTGTAAAATCAAGAGGATTAGGATGTGAACAAGGGCACCCACTAACAGTGAAATTCCTATTACCAGCCAGAAGTTCAATCCATATATGGTATAGAGAAAACGTTGAAAGATGAGCGCTGAGAAGGGTATCGCTACGAAGAACGTCAGGAAGGCAATACCTCCTCTTGATACTAAGGGCACTCGTGTCCCAAACCAACGCGCATACCTGTCTGAGGTCTTCGTCATTCCGCCCAGCCAACCCTGTAGGCAATCAGGTCTAAGGGGTTATAACTTGTTTGTTTCAAGTCTTGGATTCACTCTGAAAACGAAAGATTCAGTAGTCACAACATATCAAGAAATTCTTGTGAAGCCCTTTGGCACAATAACTAGAGATTTCCAATTTGTGGAATCTAGCACCAGAGAGATTCTGGATGGGATATTAAAAATCTCACCAAACTATCCAGAATTCACGAAGAAACTTTGCAAAAGAGCATTGTCAGAAACTGCACCAGATGAACTGGTTTTGCTTGCAATTCAACATTCATCATTCCTCAATTTTGATGAACTCAAATGGAAAGTGCTCGAAGCGCAAGATGACAGAATATCAGTACGCCCTCATATTCTTGAGATGAAAGCCAGTTCTGAGAATGATTGGGACACAGTTATTGAAGCAACAGAAGCTGCAATTGACCAAGCTAATTCGGAGTGGGAAGCATTCCTCCAGCTTCTTCACTTGTATAAGATTGTGTCATTGAACCGATTTGGTAGTTCATTGGAGGAGAAAACACAATGTCGTATTGAGGAGGCAATGGATGGTAATCCGGCACTTGAGCAATACTCCCCTAGTTTCTATCTGAATCGAACAATAAGATTGAGATTGGAGGGTGATGTTAGCCATGCACAATCAGTTTGTGAAGAAGGATTATCGCAAGCTAGGAAAGTCGATGACAGACTGAGTGAGATATTCTTCTTGTGGCAAAAAGCAGAACTCATCGGGGTATATAGCTTTGGGCCAGGGACAACAGAAAAAGCAAAGGACATCTTACGAGAAGCCATAGAGATCAGTGATGGCATCAATTGCATAGTGTGTCATGCGGTGATTTTAGAACTGATTCAGGTCATGTGTCACATGCGTGGAGAATACTCAGAAGCATATGAAATCAGCCTCGAGATTTTGAAGATGCTGGAATCTATTGGAAGACAAGATGATGTCAACATGCACAATCTGTCCGTAATATGTAATGAGATGGGAAATGGACGTGAGGCCTTGGAGTGGGCGAATCAAGCTCTGAGAATCTATGACAAACAGCCCTTCTACCGTCCTGTTGCATATTTGGATGTTGCTTGGTCTTACATCAATCTTGGTAGGATGGATGAGGCTGAAAAGCAACTGAATATCGCAAGAGAGTATCTCTACAAATCGGGGTATGGATCCATAATCGCCATTGAACAAATGGTGAGTGGACTTCTCGAGCGAGCACAGGGGGATTACGATTCAGCCCTCACAAGTCTGGAGAAAG
>JBHLPA010000007.1:0-19079 GCA_048939935.1 Promethearchaeota archaeon
CATCAATGCATTACTCACAGAGGAGATTCCAAACGTGTTGCAGAATGCCCCCACGTTTATCTTTAAGGCACTCACGGGTCTTGCAGCAAGAATAAATCCGTTTACAAGGGTGTCACTCGAGCATGCAGTTGACGCATCGCGGGTCACCTCGATGACAGAATTAATGGATATGTCAAAGAGAATCCCACCAGTAGACCCTAGATCAATATCCTGCCCCGTTCTGTGCCTAGTAGGAGAAGGGGACTCGGATGAGCAAATCAGGCAGTCCTACGATTTCTATGAACATGTATCAAGCGACATCAAGGACATGAGAGTCTTCACAGAACGTGATGGCGCTAGTATGCACTGTCAAATTGACAACCTTAACCTGCTTGAACAAACAGCCTTTGATTGGCTCTGTAACGTGTTTGATGATAGTCCTTCTTCCTCTCCTTTACACCAAGACATCGCGCATTAATTTCTAATTATCAGTAGTAGTAAATTAGAGAAGGTACAGATTTCAAAGGTAAATCATTTGTCCTGGTCACAATATCACATGATTGTATTTTGTACCACGGATAATCAGTTCGCGGAGATTCATATGACGGAGGTGGTCTGACTCTGGTGTGGTGAAGCTCGGTCTCTGCGCAAGAAGATGCTTCCGTCTGAGTACTTCTTCCTCTGAGAGTTGATTGGCAAGAGGACATTCAACTAGAGCGATTTCTCCAGCTCCTGTCTGAACCACCGGGAACAATCGACATCCCAAAGGCCTCAATGAATATATGGAACAAAGACCATCTTCTAAATATGGACAGATTCCATCATGGCCCCACTCAGTGCCATAAACGCCATCTGATAGTCTGACAAAATGATTCGGATAGCCATATTCGATAATAGCATCAACCTCATTCTGAGTTGCAAAAGCCCCTCCAAATGTGCAGCAGTGTCCTCCGCACTGATGACAGATCTCCTTTGCAGGTATGTCGTTTTCAGCATCCGGGTTTTCATAATTCAATTATACAATCTTCCATAGAGTTCACAAGTGATTCGAAATAGTTCCAAATCATCTATTCGAATAAGCTTCCTCATATTTCTTTAAAAGTGTATTAGAGCAGGCATAGTACTTTTTTCTGATTAAGAGGCCGTATCAATCCCAAAACTAATATGATTTCTTCGGGAGGAATATTCAGAATAATCAGAAATACCAGTATTGAGAATTAAGATTTCAGAAACAAGAGGTTGCATCCAGAGGTGAGAGAACGTGACTGAAAATATAGATGGTAAGATTATTTTTGCTCAGGTTGGTAAGATTCCAGCGACTGGAGAAAAATATGGTATCATAACAGTGAAGACTCCTGAGGATAAGAAGGTGGAACTCAAAATCAATGAGTCTACTGAGTACAAGAGTCTAAAAACGGGCACTAAAGTTACTGTGACGTTTGAAGATTCAGATGAATCGGAGATACCTATTGCTACAGAAGTAAAGATCAATTAAGAATTCAAAGAGTCATTAGCTGGACTGATTGCGCTAAAGGAGATAGCAGTCACAATAATCCTGCAAGCTTTCGTATATGGAGGACTCTGAAGGTGGACTCATAGTCCAGAGCCGCCCGTTTTCTCCTGTTGTCCTCAAGTGCCATGTAGTGACCACCATCCCAATATCCAGAGGATTTCTCAGGAAGCCATTCTGGGGGAAACCGATAGTGTCCTTCTTCAGTACGACAGTCCTCAAGCATAAGCAATGATCCTGTAAACCACTTGTCCTCCCTTGCAGTGTCAAAGGGTGCCATCATCTCCAGAGAGAGTAAGAGTTTGGGATAATTCCACAGCGATTCGTCAGGCAGAAAGAATGGAAGATGTACACTCCAGCCAATGCTGTAGTAACTTTTCCCATACTTCAGGTACCCATAGCCAGGCTGCAGGTTTTGATACTCCGGAGTAAGAATCACTGATACAATATTCTCGACCATTGACTTGTATTTGGCATCTTGCAACAACCACTTGGAGCTTGCGAATCCTCTGATGTCGTGAACAAGAGGCAGACCATTAGGCGTTTCAATGTAGAACTTTGGGTGGACCAGCCATTCTTTGCTTGAGCTCTTCACGTAGAATTCCTCGGAGTCAAAGACTTGAGCGAATGTTTTGGCCACTTCCAATCGTTCCAGTATAATCTCTCTGACTGGTGTTGTATCGTATCCAGCATATGCGAGGAAACTGGCTAGTAGCAACTCTGAGAATCCATTCCATGGTCCCACATCCTCGTACATTTCCGATTTTATACTCTCAGCCAACCAGTTCCGGAACTTGATTGTCGTGACATCCAATTGTTGGAGACCTGCATGCAAACCGAGTTGAACAAGTTTACCCATTGCATTCTCAAAAGCCGTAGGTAGGCTTGAGTGAAATGCATGAAATCCCATCTTTGGAATTAATCGCTCTAGCCATTTCTGAACAAGGGAACTAGTGAACAACTGTTCTAGAGCATCCGCGATCAGCTCAAGGTCGCGAACCTCTAGTATCTCCCGAAGAGTCCGATATCTAATGACTGGACCTGCGTTCTCTACTAACCACCATGCTAGCTCCTTGTCCTTCATGATGGAACTCAAGCACATTTCTTGAGATAAGTGACTTGGATTATTGATATACTATTCAGAAGAATCCTAAATCACTTGAGTCCAGATGTGTCGTGTATGTCTATGAGCGTAAACGCATTCTGTTTTGTGATCATCACATTCTTGTGATTCGTTCTTTTCACACGCTTTACGCCTCATTTCTTCACCTTCAATTTGAATCTAATCTGGGAAAAAGTTCCAATGCGCCTTTTCTTGCTATTATCTTCAAGTCTTCTTCATTGAAACCGTCGAAGGATTTCAGGTCGCTTAAGACGAGAGATGCCATCAGTCTTGGAGCTGCACCTAAATCTGTACCCAGCACTATATGGGATGGTTCTAGTAATTCTTTGAGAGTCATTAGAGAACTTGGAGTTGTGACAGCTGTTGTGTCATAATACATATTCTTCAGTAGACGCAATCCTGCAGCAGGTCCTTGTTTGCGAAGAATGAGGTCATAAAGAGACCTTAGTTTCTTGACCTTGTCACGCTGTCGATATTCTAGGATACTGATTCTCCATGCAAGATAGGGCACTGCTCCTCCTCCATGTGGTAGTATGAATCTGATGTTTGGGAACCGGTCAAGCACTCCGTTGTAAACCATATTGGCAACAGCTCGAGTGGTGTCAAAAGGCCACTCGATGTGAACAACAGGCACATCAGGCTTCTTCATTTCTGCAAATGGTGGGTCATCGGGATGGAGAAAGACCACTAATCTCCGACGGTTCAGCTCTGCAAAAAACTCTTCGAGCTCAGGATCTCCCAAGTATAATCCATCAGAGTTTGACAACAGAACCACGCCATCAAGATGAAGCTCGTCCATTGCATACTCAAGCTCTTCAAAGGCAGCATCTATGTTTGGTAATGGCATGGAAGCAAGGGCACCAAATCTATTGGGAAACTCTCGTAGAATCTCTGCCAGATAGGTGTTTGTCTTTCTTGCCAGATGGCGGAAGAAATCAGTATTTTTGATATGCAAGCCAGAGGCTGGAATTGAAAGAATTGCTTTTTCTATTCCCACCTTCTCCATGTCTTTCAAACATTCTTCTGGGTCATATGTAGGAATGGGAATCCCGGAGAGATCTGTTATGCCTCTAGTCGCAAGCTCTTGCACATAGAAACCTGGTATGAGATGATGATGGAGATCAATCCAACCATAATCGTCTGATATTGTAATTCACCACGCTTTTTCGAGTTCGACTCGAACTCATTCACTATCAAGTTGAACCAGACCCTTATAATATTTTCGAATATGACTCGAATTCGAATTCTTTATATCGGGAGTTGTGCATCTATCACCTGCGATGAGAAAATCAAAGGCCAAACAATCGATTGTCCAAACAGCGCAGAAGTTGATTGAGAAGAAGGGATATTCCAACCTCAATGTGAACGAGGTGGCATATGTTGCCGAGGTCAGTGTAGGCACCCTCTACTATCACTTCCCAAATGGAAAGATAGACATCCTAACGGAGATAATGTCACAGAGAACCGCAGGCAACGTAGAACGGTTCAATAAGGAACTGGGCATGGCTACATTCAAAGAGAAAGGTGTTAGTCTAGAGGACACACTTCGTCGGATTTTCAAAAAAGTTATCGAATTTCGAAGAGAAGATCGACAATTTCTCTCGGCTATTCAAAGTGAGATGTTTTCCAATCCTGATGATTATTTGGAGCTAGTAAAGAAGTATCAGAGTACGGACGGACTCCGACAGGCCATCGGCATCCTATCAGATGCCATAATGAGTGGAGCGAAACCTGAAGCAGAAACTCTGAGAGAGATGGGAGAGAAGCAAGATAGAATGCAAAGACTTGTTGGACTCATGATGATCTATCAGATTATCTTTCCGGGATATTTTGGGACTGACGATGAGTTTATCGACATGGCTGTAAGAGTGTTCCTCGAGATATTGAAATCCTGAATTCGACTAGATTGAGCCACTATCCATCAGGTCAATATACGGACAGAACCAATTCTACATAACTGTCTTAATTTACTCATGTGGCAGGATTGGGAGAAGAAATGGAGAAGAAAGCCGTCTGAGTTTAAGCCTCGATAGAGGTTCAATGTTCTCGTCCGGGAACACGTTCTTTTTTGTAATTAATACCATTGAACAGGCAGATAATCACTCAATGTTTCCGTTCGTCATTCTGCCCGTAGTGTCGTCTTGATCACTCAACCAACGTGTGAATGTGTGTATGGCTGAGCTCGACACATTAAGCCCAGACGCTATCGAGTTAGCGCCTCAGACGGCCAATTAAACATACGTCAAATTTCGTATTAAGCGTTTCTTCCCAATGAGAAATCATACTATATTCAATCCAGATGCTCCATGAACTCATCCACCAGACTCACGAAAAGTTCTGGATTATGACTATGAATCACATGCTCAGAGTCAACTCGTTTGAATATCATTTCTGGAGCGATCTCTCTTGCACGTAAGGCATCATCATCGTCCATTGCGCCAACAAGACCATAGTCTGGATGTCGTACCCAGTTTGCTTGCAGAAGAATCATCGGACATTCTGCTCGCTGGAGTGCATCTGCATGGTCCAGACCTTCATAGATCCTCCCATCAACCCATGATTGAGAGAAGTCAGCATCAAAATTCACCAAGATATCAACAAGTACACCGAGTCTACTTGGTAACGATGGTCGTCCCCGGAGCCTTTGAGATGCTCGGATCAAGAACGAGATGAAATAAGCTGCAGAACGAGGAATCGACCGGATCTTTCCATTTGGTAAGGGTCTCTTGACCATCATGAATTTCTTTGCAAGACCGGAGATGCTTCGTGACTCATGGAGCTCCTTACTCATCTCCACTGTGACCTGTAGAACTCGATATACATAGCTGTCCTCCTTAATCCTAGGCCATTCAGCGGAGAACAAGGGTGGGTCTTCTAAGATAATGCCTCTCACAAGACTCGGTTTGTTTGCAGCCAGCCATAGTGCAATGAGTCCTCCAGAAGAGTTGCCGGAAATTATAGCAGGTTCTTGCACCACTCGTTCTAAGAATGATGTCAGGTCTCTACCAATTGATGTGAATGTATAATCGCCAGTTGTCCAGTCAGATTTACCGTGACCACGAATGTCCACAGCGTAGACATGGTAGTTAGCAAATAATATTGAGAGGACTTTTTTGTATGTCGTCCAGTCAGCACCCTGACCAGGGATGAGGACCAAAGGAGGGCCATTATCGGGTCCGGTTACATAATTGAGTTCTATCTCACCGGTGTTAAACCGTATTTCTTCGAAGTCTTGCATGATAATCATACGAACCTAAATAGTTATAAATTTTCATTGCTACGCAAATTATGCAAAATATGGCAATATCATAGGAGTAAAATGACATGGCAGATGACAGATTCACGCAAATCAGAACATCATTCATACAGACTCTTGAAGATATGGTGAAGTTTCGAGGAAATGATCCAATGATTGCGAGGATATATGCAATGATTGTGCTATCTCCAGAACCTCTTACACAAGAGAAGATTGCCAAGACCACAGGCTACTCGAGGAGTCAGATATCAAGATATCTTGCCAATTTGGAGCAAAGGCAGATGATAACAAAAGAGTCTATGCCAGGTTCCCGAACTCAGCTATATGGTGGAGAAACTATTCCATTTCTTGATGGTTTCAGAGCAGGAATGGAGATGGCTGAGAGGTTCATCAGGAGTAAAACAGAGATACTGGAGCATATATTGAAAGCATGGAAAACTCTCTCTGATGATAGCAAAGAGAGTGCGGAAGGGAGGAGGCTGAAAGAGGTTGTCACTGTCTTTTCAGCATGGCTTGGAAGTTATCTTGACCTCCTAACCGAGTTCAATGAACGATTCAATGAACGAGTGAAACAGTTAGAGAGAGAGATTCTGCTCACCAAATTCTGACCTTCGGCTCTTGATTCTGGGCATCTCAGGGAGGCTTTTCGTCAGCCATCAGCTTTGAGGAGGGCGTTCCACCAATTCCCCAATGGCTCTTCGGTATCTCATGAACAACGACTTCGACAGCTCGTTCGGGAATTCCAAGATCAACAAGGACCTGTGTAATCCCTGAGATTATCTTTTCCACAGCTTCTTCGGATGTGCCTTTCCACATCTTGACATCAACTATTGGCATGGTATAATATCTGATTATGGATTTTAATCAATTCTTTCATATTGATAGAGGAGAAACTAACCAAAGACTAAGATAGACAAAGGTTGATAGACAGAGGATGAATCAGATTGAAAGAACCGGGGAAGATAGACAGAATTGGTGAATCGCTTAGAATTATTGGGGAAGGGCAGAAAAGAGGCGCCATCGTCCGGATGATAGGAGGTCTAGCGGTCAGAGCCCATTGTGAGGATCTTGAATTCTGTGAGCGGGAATATGGAGATGTTGACCTCATTGCGCTTGGAAAGCAAATTGTAAAGATACGTTCGACCTTTGAAGCACTCGGATACACTGAGGACTTGAACATAGCAAGATCAACTGACGGGACAAGATTGCTCTTTGAGTTGGATAATTTTGAAGACCATGTTGATGTCTTCCTAGATAAGTTGAGAATGGAACACACGATTGATTTACGAGAGCGACTTCAGATTGAAAACCTCACAATCTCGGTCAGTGATATCATTGTAACGAAGCTGATTATTCACGACATGAACGAGAAGGATTACCGGGATATCATTTCAATCATGAAAGATATGGAACTCGGACATACTGATGAGAAAGGCATTATCAATGTGGACTACATTGCAGATATTTGTTCAAGGGATTGGGGATTGTACCAAGACATCTATTCTAACATCGATGCGTGTTTGCAGTTTATGAAAAGTTATGATCTTCCACAAGCAGAAACCGAGTTGATAAGAGATAGATTTCTTACTATCAAGAGCGCTATGGATGATAAGCCCAAATCGTTGAAATGGAAAATGCGGTCCATAATTGGGGATAAATTACCCAGACGCGAGATAGTTGAGGAAGAGGACTTAGAAGCTGTATGATAATCAAAATGACGTTTGCTCCATTGAATTTTCATTATAATTAAACCAGCTACTTTCAGAAAGTTATTATAATATGCTCGTTGCCAAAACAGCACAAGGAGCTACAAGTAAATGTCCAAGAAACCAGTACCAGATGAAGTGTATATCAAAGACTCAGCTCATCTCGTGGAAGAGGCACAAAAGGAGGGTCTCTATCTTAGGATATTAGGAGCCTTGGCAATCCATCTACACTGTCCGGGTCTAGAAGAATTACACTTCAATCTTGACAGGCTAGGCCCAGGCGAGAACGCCTTCACTGATATTGACTTCATGGCATACAAGAAGCAAAAGGGGAAGATCCGTGATTTCTTTGAGGACAAAATGGGGTATAAGGTAGATCAGCATGTGCTTATGTTCTCCGGGAAAAACCGATTAATTTACTATTCTCCTGATGATACATACTATGTGGATGTGTTTTTTGATAAACTGGATTATAGCCACCCAGTTGATTTTGGAAAGTTAGGAAGTGGCAGGCTGGAACTAGATTCACCCACGATAACTCTAGCGGACCTCGTCTTAGAAAAGACACAGATTCATGAGATTAATGAGAAAGACATCAAAGACCTTGTACTCTTGTTCATTGCTCACGACAACACCACAACTGAAAGCAGAGAGGCAATTAATGCAAAGTATATAGCTGAAGTTCTTGCAGATGATTGGGGCTTTTGGTATGATTCCACAATGAACCTAGAGAAAGTGAAGGGCTTTGTTCCCCAATATCAAGACCAGGGTTTGATCACAGCGGAACATGCAAAAGATGTGATTTCGAATATTGACGAACTCCTTGAAATCATTGAAGCTGAACCTAAGACAAAGAGTTGGAATAAGCGTGCAAAGAAAGGCACGTCAAAGCAATGGTGGCAGGATGTAGAAGAGGTGCATATCTAACTACATCAGTCACTCAATTTTGTTCAGGATGCAGTCTTCAGCAGTTCTAAGGTACTCGCCGCCTTTTCGGAGAGGTTTTTGAACTCATCACTAACCTCAGGGAGGAATGTTGTCTTCACGGAGGCTTCGCGAAAGAATGAGTGAGAGCTTTCTTCAATTTTGATTGCAATCTGCTGTAGTATAGAATCATCGACAATGCTCTCATGAGTCAAGTCAAGTTCATGCGGTTCACGTTCAAACCCATGGATTGGTTCAAGGATCATCTCAGTAACATTTTCTCTTCTGAAACGAGTAAGGAGACGTTCTCGTTTCTTCTGCGCTTTCTGGATACTCTCAAAGACCTCCTTTAGACCAGAATCCTTCACTTGAGATACGTACTTCTTGTAGAACGCACCTATCTTCGATTCTCTTTCGAGGGCAAAACTGAGAATTGCCCCTGTTGTTCCCAATTCCATTATCTAGTTGAACTCCTTATACTCCTTCAAAACCATCGAGTGATAATTACCTTATCCTCCGTGAAGAATCTGATACCATCCTTTCCTTGACCATGCAGGTCTCCAAAGAATGAGTCTTTCATTCCAGAGAATGGGAAGTGAGCAACAGGTGCAGCTATTCCAATGTTGATTCCGATGTTTCCAGCCTGGACTTCATAACTAAATCTTCGAGCCCAACCTCCACTGGAGGTGAATATCGATGCAGCATTACCATATGGATTAGCATGAATGATATCTACGGCTTCATCGTAGTCTTTCACCTTGATTATTGACATTACTGGCCCAAAGATCTCCTCTTTTGCTATGGACATATCCGGTTTGACATTATCGAAAATAGTGGGACCGACAAAGAAGCCATTTGGATGGTCCTTGACCTTTACATCTCGACCATCGAGCAGCAGAGTTGCTCCTTGCTTGATCCCCTTCTCAATGAAATCAATAGTTCTCTCCTTAGCCTTTGCGGTGATGACCGGGCCCATCTGGACTCCTTCTTCAAGTCCGTTGCCAACGCGTATCATCTTTGCTTTTTCAAGCAAGAGTTTGACTAAGGAATCATGTATCTCCTCTGTGGCCAGAATGACCGCTCCAGCCAAACATCGTTCGCCAGCACAACCATAGCAGGAGGTCATTAATGCTGAAGAAGTTCGTTCTAAGTCTGCGTCAGGCATCACAAGAAGGAAATTTTTTGCACCCGCTTGGACTTGAGCGCGTTTACCATTAGCTGCCGCACGTTCGTACACGAGTTTACCCACCCGTGTCGATCCGACAAAGGAAACTCCTTTTGTGTCTGGACTATCCAAAAGGGTGGTTGCTACGTCAATATCGCCATGTACCAGATTGATTACACCATCTGGAAAACCAACATCATCAATAACCTCCATGGTCTTCACAGAGCTGACTGGAGCTATCGGTGATGGTTTCATAACATATGTGTTACCTGTTGCTACTGCAGCTGGTAGAAACCACAATGGAACCATACTTGGAAAATTAAATGGGGCAAGGCAGAAGAAAACACCCATAGGCTGACGAATAACCATCTCATCAATCTCGACTGCTACATCCTCAGCATTATAGCCCATCATCAGAGAAGGTATACCTGTAGCCAGTTCTACATTCTCAATCCCTCTCCTGATTTCTCCACGAGCCTCATCAATTGTTTTGCCATTCTCAATAACAACCTGGCGAGCTAGTTCTTCAAACCGCTCCTCCATGATGTTCTTCATTTCGAAGAAATATCTGGCGCGCGTGACCGGAATAGTCCGCCTCCATTTTGCAAAAGCCTTTTTTGCGGCCCTGATAGCTTCTTCAGTTTCCTCAGCTGTACTCATAGGAACCTTCGCAATCACTCCCCCAGTCGCCGGATTCAAAACCTCTCGAATATCAGTTGAGTTAGACTCAACCCATTCACCATTGATGTAATTCTTAAGTATGGGTACATCGGTCATAAATTATTCCTTCTTGCTAGCTAATTGTTAGATTCTAACCAATATTGATGGCCTAAATATGCGCAGATTCCAACTTCTTAAATCTTGTGAACACTACCTGATGATTCTATTCAACTTCAACATAAACCTTCTTGAGTCGTTTAATCCGAGAAGCCATTCCTCGATAACGAATATGTTTGTAATCAGTATTATAGAGTTCCAATTCAACATCACGAATCTCCGAATACACACCCTGATCAAGTCTACTTTTGAGAGCATTACGAAGACGGTTGATGAGCTCTTGTGTCAAGTCCTTCAGCTTGTTGCTTGCGCGAGCACCTTCCTCAAACTCTGTCACAAAGACATGGTCAATGTACTCTGAGAGCTTTATACGATAGTAGACATAACCTGCAATTAGAAATCCAGCCCCAATAAAGAGCGAAATCAGTGCATATGAGAAATCGATAGGAATTGTAGAGAAAATCGGGATCAAAGACAAGCCAACACCCAAGGGGAGGAATATGTACCCAAGAGACAGTGCAATCCTTCTGCGAGTTCGGATCTTATTTGATGTTTCATCTTTCCAGTCAGCAAGGGAAGCCCGAGCTTCATCTGCTTGAAGAACAACTTTCCTGATTTGAGGCCACTCTTTCTGCTGGAAACTTCTGCCCATCTTTCCCTCTCTTATCGCATCCTTCAACTTTTCATAATCCAAACGGTGTCCTGACCGGTAAGCGTCGGTCAGAATTATGAGGTCACATAAAATATTGAGGTCAACCTTTGGAGCCACAGTAGGTGCTTTGATCTTCTTCTTCTTTCTCTTACTCATCAGACCTTCATCCTGTGTCGTGATATCGGACATATGTGTAATTGCAAGTTGGGACAATCCACACGCAACATTGGGGGAGATATTAAGGGTTTGTTTTCTCTCTTTTAGGATTTCGGAAAACAAACGAAATTTCAGTGTTGTATTAAAGAATGAAACGAAACTAGCACCCTCTAACTGGTGAAAATGCAATCTTTAAGTACTGGTGCTATTCAGGAGAATATCGGTCAAAAGAGAAAGACCAGAGTTGAGTACTATGAAAATCGCTGTCCTTGGTGGACCTGGACTTATGGGACGTGCAATTGTAAGAGACCTGTTGGAGTCCAAAGGGGTTTCAGAGGTTCTTGTTGCTGATATTGATTTAGCAAAAGCTGAAGGTCTTGTCAATCAATACAAAGACAAGAAACTGACAGCAGTTCAAGCAGATGTGAGTAAACCAGATGAACTTGCAGAACGCATCAAAGATGTTGATGTTGTCATCAATTCAACATGGGTTCATAACTGTCATGATGTTCTTTTGGGATGCTTGAAAGCGGGTGTTCACCTCGTAGACCTAGGGGGGCTCTATCACACAACCTTGAAGCAATTAGCAATCCACGACAAAGTGAAGAAAGCAGATATAATCAATGTATCAGGTTGTGGAGCTGCACCGGGAATATCTAACATGTATGCAGCACACGCAGCTCAAGAACTCGATGAAATAATTAATTTCCATAGTAGACCAGGAGTATCAGGGGGAGGCGTGACATACTCAATTCGTACTGTAATTGATGAACTGACATTAGATGCTGTCATCTTCAGAGATGGTGAGTACAAATTTGTCCCACCAATAAGCGGACAAGAGATAATGACATTTCCAGAACCAGTAGGAGAACTTGTAGGATTCTATTCAATTCATGGCGAACTCTCTACTGTTGCACGAAGCTTTCCGAGCATTAAGAAACTGGATGTGAAACTCTCATTTCCTGCGGATATGCTACATGCATTTGAGACCCTTCTTAGTTTTGGGTTGACTAGCGAAGAGCCCATCATGGTGGGAGACCAATCAATAGCACCAAAGGACTTCCTCATCTCACTATTGAGTCAACCTACAGGGGATGATACAGCAGAGGAAGAACGAGAGTGGGTTATTCTCAGGGGCATTGTAGAGGGGAAGAGAGGAGGCAAACCAGTACGAATCACATACGACTGCATAAACCAGGGTTCAGAGAAATGGAACTTTGGTGGTGTGGCATGGGGAACTGCGGTTCCACCATCGGCCGTAGCCCAGATGATTGCTAAGGGCATGATTACTGAACGAGGTGTACTAGGACCTGAAGCATGTGTACCTGTAGGTCCATTCTTTGACGAGCTGTCTAAAAGAGGATTTGAGTTCACTCGCAAGCTTGAGGAGATTACAAAGTTCTAGGGAAGGAGTTTATCTAGTTTCTTCAACGCCTCTTGGAAGTCTCCAACTTCTGGGACCTCAGGGATGCCAATGAAGGAATAGCTCTTTCCACGCTTCGTTGCTTCCTCTTTAATCACGTCAAAGAACACTCCACTCTCGTCCGTGATAATCCAGGATGGGGGAGAATGAACAGAGCCGCACCACTTAGGATTCTCTCCTTTCTCATCAGCACGACAAGACTTGCTGACTCCGCATGATGGACTACCATCGATGCCAATGAAAGGACCAATCTTGTATCCATTCTTCTCGTAGTCCTCTAATTGATCAAGTACCTCAGATGCTAAACGTTCACACAAATGTTTGAAGCTTGGTGTTTCATACTGATCCTTGATGCATTCCCAACGTCCAAGTCCTAGATGGATTGTTTCCGGACAACCCATTTGGATGATTCCATAGCCTCTCTCTACCACTAGGTTTACCACATCAGGTATGACTGCTGGGAAGAGGGCAATGTCCTCTACCTTTGCGTTCTGATTTAGAATACAATGAGCGAGTACTGCTATCTTTCTACTTCTTTTCATCCTCAATCCACTCTGCTAACCTTGTTTTGCGGTTGTGGGCATAATGTAAGATCCAAAGCCAGGCTTACCAACGATATCACCGGGATAACCATTGTCCATGACCAATGCGCCCCGTACTATGGTCTTAATAGGAACACCCTTGACAGTCCATCCTTCGAATGGAGTGTAATCAGCCTTACTGTGTAATTTACTGGCTTGAATTTTTGCCTCCTTCTTGGGATCTATGACAGTAAGGTCTGCATCTGCACCTACTATCAAAGCGCCCTTGCGAGGATATAAACCCAAGGACTTCGCGGTCTGAGTTGATGTGACCTCAGCAAAACGTTCAATCGAGAGTAGCCCACCATTAACTCCTCGATCATACAATAATGGCATCATGGTTTCCATACCTGGAATTCCGGGGTCAATAGACCAAATGTCATCCTTCATCATCTCTAAATCTTTCAAGAGATGCATAGGTGAATGGTCAGTAGCAACCATGTCAACTGTACCAGATGCTAAACCTGTCCATAATGCATTATTGTCTGAAGGCTCACGAAGTGGCGGTGACATCTTCAGGAGGTGTCCATCCTTCTCCATGTCCTTTTTTGTAAGAATAAGGTAATGTGGACATGTTTCAGCTGTAACAGGCAGTCCAGATGCCTTGGCATCGCGGATAATTTCCACTCCACGTTTGGTATTGAGATGGACTATCCTAAATCTTGCATTTGTCTGTCTAGTTAGTTCCAACATCGTCTGAAGTGAGATTGATTCTGCTACCGGAGGTCTTGATTCCACATAACTAACAGGATCACTCTTCCCACTTTGCTTTATTTTCTCCGTATAATATTGAAGAATACCATCATCTTCACAATGAGCTGACACCATTCCCCCAGCTCTCGCTACTTCTTTGAATACTTCAAGAAAATAACCGGTACTGGTTGTGACAAAGTCCCCATATGTAGTGAAGATTTTGAAACTGACTATACCAAGATCGATTAGTTGTGCCAATTGATTCAATTCATCTTGGGTCCCAGAAGAGATGATTGCATGGAGTGAGTAGTCACAGTATATCTTCGACTCAACCTCTTTCCTTCGTTTGTGAAAGGCATCTACTAGGGACATATCACCACCAGAGTAGAGATAATCTACAACCATGGTGAGACCTCCACCTGCAGCAGAGGCTGTACCCGTGTCAATCTCCTCTAATTCCATCCATGGCGACTTGAAATGAACATGTGGATCAATTGCACCAGGAAATACTAACTCTCCATTCAAAGTAATAGTTTCATCCGCGGGAGGAAGATTTGGTTCCTTAACAATGGCGGAAATCCTGCCTGACTCAATTGCCAGACAGGCATCCTCAATTCCATTGGGTAGGACTAACTTGCCGCCAGTCACTACCAGATCTACAGTCAAGTTTGTTGCACCATTGGCTCATTACTTGACGAGCTTCTTATGTGAATCGGCAACAAGTTTGTCGATTGTTGCCTCTACATCCTTGTCTAAAGGCGCTGGTTGATGTTCATCTAGTAGTTTCTTGACTCGCGCATTGGCAACAGTGAACATGTCCTTTGAACCAGCTTTCACCCAAGCCTCCTCAGAAGTCCGATCAAAGAGTCTTCCTAGATACATAGTATCACGAAGGTTGTCCAGTGTGTGTCTGTGGGATAGGAAGTTGCCTCCAGCACCAACGTCACGAATCACATCGACAGCAAGGTGCTTTGGAGTCACCTCGATGCCACGGAGTATCCGATCCACATATCCAAATATCTCATCAATGATGACACACATCTCAAGGGATCCAACACCACCACTTGCTAGATAGCCACCATCATGTAGAAGGTTGTTACCCATCAATGCGTTCATGAGACAGATTTCCATTGCCTCTGCTCCAGCCTGAGCATCAGGCATCTTTGAGTCTGATGGACCGGCGAATCCGAAGTTTGGCATCCCATAGAAATTGGCCATCTGTTTGCACAGTACAGCAGTACCTAAAGCAAACTCAGGAGATGCATAAAGACATCGCGTTGTATATGGGTCCATCACAGAGGCCCATGCACCAAATATCACGGGGGAATGAGGTGCCACAATCTGAGTGAGCGCAATCGAAGCTAGATTCTCAGAAACAGTGACAACATTGGCTCCTGCCAGTGTAGCTGGAGCAGTAGCACCCATCATGGCAGCAGGTCCGAGTGTGACGGGTATGCCAGCTTTCGCATTTAGGATCATGTTGTCATTCTCCCTAACAAATACGAGAGGCTGAGCGGTTTCACAATATGCAGAGAAGATAGGTCGTTTCCTGAGTTCTTCGTGACCACCCACAATGGCCGCAGCCATCTCAATCACTACCTCGTTTGCTGCCACTCCGGGAACAGGATGAATCAAGGGCTTTTCCAGATTCTTGAACGAAACCTCAAACTCGTGGATATATTCCACCTCTCTAGGTACATCTAGAGCTCCTGCGATAGACATTGCAAACTCAACCATAGGCAGAGCATTACATAACTTTGCAAAGTTTGCAGCATCCTGTTTTGTAGATTGACGAATCTCGTGTGTTTCAATGTCCAACATGTTAGGACAGGGAGTTCCTCCTAATCCATAGTGTACATAGTCACCATAGAGGACCATCTCAGTCCCAGGTGTACGACCATGTAGTGTGACTTTCTTTGGAGCTTTTTGCAATCCCTCCATAATCAGATGTTCAGGGATGTATATGAGGCGTTTTTCCTTATCGATCTCAGCTCCAGCTTTATCAAACACATCAATTATCTTGTCTGATTCACATTTCATACCGACAGTTTCAAGCACCTCAATGGCAGACTGGTGAATGGCTTCACAGTCGTCATCAGATAGAAACCGCAGGTACCCACTCTTTCGTCCATACTTAGGCATCTTTGTTTCCTCCTACTCCATTCCAAGTAATTTTTTAGAAACAGCAACAGCTTCAACAGCATTTTCTGCATAGGCATCTGCACCTATTTCCTTGGCGTACTGCTCTGTAACTGGTGCACCACCTACAATTACCTTCACCTTGTCGCGGATGTTCTCCTTCTCCAACAATTCAATGATTTTTCGCATCTCAGGAACGGTAGTGCTAAGAAGCGCTGAGAGACCCAGAATCTTTGCATTAAGTTCTTTTACCTTGGAAACGACAAATTCGTTCTCTACATCCTTTCCTATGTCAACGACATCGAATCCTGCAGAGAACAGCATTGCTCCAACAATATTCTTGCCGATGTCATGAATATCACCCTTCACAGTAGCAAGAACTACTTTTGGTCCTCCGACACCATCGGAACCAGCCTTTCTGATTTCAGGTTCTAGTACCTCACTGATGGCACCTTTGGCTGCCTCAGCAGCGGCTACGAGATGCGTGACAAAGAGCTCACCTGTTTCATACTTTTTACCTATCTCAAGAAGTCCCGCGGCGATTCCCTGTTGGATGATTTCGACAGGCGAAATGTTGGCTTCCAAAGCCTTCCTAGACGCGGACTTGACTTTCTCACTATCAAATTCGTTGATAGCTGCGATAATATCGCCCATTAACTGAGTGGACACGTTTCAAGTTCCTCCGGATTTTTGCCTTGTTTTTCGGAATTTTAACAAAACTTGGGCGCAAAGACAACTCTCATACAAATATTTGTTTCGAATTATGAAAACAATTCGAAACTTTAAAATCCACCTTGTCTTCTTGTTCGAGCTAAGAGGATCGAAGGCCATGCCCATATTTGGACGTAAAAAGGATGACGACAAGAAGAAACTGACTCGGCTCTTCTTTGCTACTGACATCCATGGATCTGAAAGAGCTTTCATGAAATTTGTAAATGCTGGAAAATTCTACAAGGTCGATGTCTTAGTTTTAGGTGGCGATATCACTGGCAAGATGATTGTCCCTATTGTCGAGCGAAAAGATGGCAGTCATGCTGCAAACTATCTTGGGAATGATTTCCAATTTTCAAAAGATGAAGATATCACAACCTTTGAAGCGGATGTTCGAAATGCAGGATATTATCCAATACGTATGGAACAAGACGAGTATGATTCCGTAAAAGATGACGAGAAGGCTGCTGATGATCTGTTTGTTAGACTAATGGGTGAAACAGTAGAGAGATGGCTCAAGATTGCCGCGGAGAGATTAAAGCCGGATGGCATAAGGATGTTCATTACAGGCGGAAATGACGACGACCTTGGGATGAATCATTTCTTTAAGGAGTCAGAATGGGCGGAATATGTGGAGGATAAAGTGGTGTTCATAGACGATCATCATGAGATGATAAGCTCCGCCTATGTGAATCCTACACCATGGGAAACTCCTAGAGAAGTTACAGAGGAAGAATTAGCTGAGAAAATAGAGAAAATGGTCGCACAACTTGAGGATGTTGAAAACTCCATCTGGAACTTTCACGCACCGCCATATGAAAGTGGACTTGATATCGCTCCATTATTAGACACATCCGTTTATCCACCAAAGCCAGTACAAAAAAGTGGTGAAGTGGTGTACACCAACGTTGGAAGTAAAGCAGTAAGGGATGCGATCTTGAAATACCAACCATTGTTGGGCCTTCATGGTCATATACACGAAGCGAAGGGAATCAGAAAGCTTGGTAAGACCACAGTCATGAATCCTGGAAGTGAATATTCAGAAGCAATCCTTCGTGGAATCATCATAAACCTAGGTGAGAGAGAGGTTAAGAGCTACCAGACAACATCTGGATGAATAAACGTATCATCGTCTATGTCCATTAAAACAAGAAAAGAGCTGTGAGAAATGCCAGTAGATTTGACAGTAGACCTCTGTGGTATGGAGCTTTCGAGTCCTCTGATTCTCGCGTCAGGTACTCTAAGTGAACCAGGAAGTCTGATAAAGAAAATTGCTGAATCTCAACCCTTAGGAGCGGTTGTCACCCGATCCATCAGCCTCCGAAGTGAGGAGGATCGTTTTACTAATCCTAGCCCTAGGTTTGTCAAATTGGACAAGTATGGTCTGTTGAACTGCGAGTGTCAGCTCATACATTCAATTGATGAGTGGTGTAAGACTGAGCTTCCGCTTGCTAAAGAGGGTGGAGTTCCAGTTATCGCCAGCATCGAAGGAGACAGTACTGAGGACTATGTCGAACTTGCAGAAAGACTCACAGATGCAGGTGCAGACGGAATTGAAGTCAATATTTCATGCACCTTCGAGGCTCGAAGGGGAAAAGGCCCAGCACTTATGGACCATATAGGAAGTCTTCTTTCATCAGTTAGGAAAGCAATTTCTGGAGTCCCGATGATTGTCAAGGTACCATTGGTCCTGGACTATGGTGAGATAGCGGAAGTTGTAAAGTCGGCAGGTGCAGATGCGATAGCTGCTTTGAACACTATTGGTCCAGGGATGGTCATAGACATTAACACAGGGAGACCACTCCTTGGTTTCTTCACAGGAAGTGGAGGGCTTTCCGGACCTGCGCTTCATCCTATTGCTGTTGCAGCGGTCAATGAACTATCAAGAGCGGCCGACCTTCCGGTTGTTGGTATTGGAGGAATTTCGAGAGGAAGGGACGTAGTAGAATTTACAATGGCCGGCGCGACTGGTGTGCAGTTACTCACAGCAGCTTTACTGAGAGGACCCAATGTGTTTACCCAGATTCACAAGCAACTTTCAAAGTGGCTCAAGACGAATGGATATCGCAGTCTTTCTGAAATTCGTGGGATGACCAATGAGTTCCTTGGAGAAACCAATTGGAACCCCTATGTAGCTATAATTGATGAAGAGTTGTGTACCGGTTGTAAGAGATGTGTCAGGATCTGTCCGCACAACGCAATCAAAATGAATGCCAAAGATAAGGCGGAAGCAAGTGATGAATTGTGTGCTGGGTGTGGACTATGCTGGTACGAGTGTCCAGAG
>JBHLPA010000008.1:0-374 GCA_048939935.1 Promethearchaeota archaeon
ACTTACGTAGGGACTTGAGTGAAGGATTGGCATGGGTCATCGGAGATGTTTCTGTCAAGCCGTACCCCTCGAAGAGTGTCGCGCCTGATGCAGCCTCAAACCTCTTGGCTATTTCTGGTGGCAATGGAGCCGCTCCTGAACCACACGCCTTGAGGCTGGATAGATCATACTTCTCGACATTCGGGTTGTTAATCATACCAGCGTAGAGTGCAGGTACACAGTGCAGAATGCTGCCCTTGTACTTCTGGATGTCAGCTAACAGTTCACTCATTGGAGGCTTGCCTGCTCTCGGATCAGGTACACACACCAGAGAGCTACCCATGAGATATGACGCGACCATGGTCAGTGTCAGACCATAACTGTGGTACCATGGC
>JBHLPA010000008.1:384-19071 GCA_048939935.1 Promethearchaeota archaeon
ACAAACACTTCTTCTCCTGGTTTGAGTTTCTCTGGAGGACCGCCCCCCTCAGGTTCAAGTTGTGTCCACTCATCAAGCTGCAATACGTTACTGTAGAGATTGCTGTGAGTGAGCATCGCTCCCTTCGGAGTACCGGTTGTTCCGCCTGTGTAGAGAATAAGTGCAAGATCTTCTTTTGGCTCGATTGAAACAACAGGAGCCTTTGGTTCATATTGTTCGACGATATCGTCATAGAATTCTGTGAAATCTTCGTAATGGCCTCCCTTGGGTATCTTACCGAGTGCACTTCCAAGAATAGCTTTTACTTTTGGTAGGAACCTTTTGATACTACAGATCACATGGACCTTCACATCAGTGCCTTTTATTGCCTCATAGGAAGTTGGCGTGAACGATGGATGATCAAAGACAAAGACCGCCTTTGCTCCAGAGTCCTTCAACTGAAAATTCAGTTCATTCGCCTTATAGGACGGATTGCATGTGACAGCTGTAGCTCCACTCTTGAGAATACCGAAGAAGATTGGAGGATAGTGGGGTGTGTTAGGCAAGAAAATAGCAACCTTGTCGCCCTTGCCGATGCTCTTACTCGCCAAATAGTTGGCAATTTTATCAGCATGATCTTTTACTTCAGCAAAAGAGTGAGATATCCCATCATAGATTGTTGAAGGCGAATCTGGGTGTTCATCAGCAATTTTATCCAAAATTGCAAAGAGAGGCTCTTCAGGATATTCTATTGATTTCTTTACAGTTTCTGGCCATCTTGATTTATGCCATAGCATTTCTTCCATATTATTTCGTTCTCCATAGCTCTTGTCTTTGATTTTCAGTCAATTCTTTGACTGGAAGATATCAATTACAACAACATATGCTATTGATATTTCCTTCCACCGGCTGTTTTTGCATCGAATATTCCGCAAATATTGATTTCATAAGGACTAACGGAACAATTAAGAAACAGATTGCCGAAAGTTCAGCAATACTACACCCCACACAAGCCTTAGAGAGGAATCCAATTTGAACTATGAAGGAGTAATCGAGCAATCGTCCGTGGGATTGACAGAACTCATGAAATCTGGTGAAGAGATATTTGGTTACATCTACCCCCATGTTCCATTGGAGCTTTTTATGGCGCATGGGTTAATACCTTCCCTTATTCGGACACTACCTGGAAAAGCTGGTGGATTCGAAGAGAGTCTTCAGACCTTTGCTTGCTCGTACATTAGGAATCTCTACAGTCAACGTGCAAATGGTCAGTTCTTGACCTTAGCTGGGTTGTTATTTCCTGGAAATACATGCGACTCACTTCAAAATCTTGGTGATGTCTGGAAGGTTCGTTTTCCAGATGACAGAGTGTTCCGGTTGACATATCCTGTTACGAGATATAGTCGGGATAATTCGACAATTAAGTTTCTGACTGAAGAATTGAAACTTCTTAGCGAAAACATAGCTACAACGTTCAATCGGCCCTTCCTCAAAGAGAGTTATGAACGTGCAGTTGAACTTGTTCGAAACTATCGCGAAGGTGCACAATTCCTTTACTCTGCAAGAGTGGTCAATCCAAAGATTATACCTTATAGTGATGTCGTTCGTCTGGTTAGATCTTTCCTGACAGCTCCAACTATCGCATCAGTTTCTGCAGTCAAGGATGCCGCAACAATGGTTAGAAACACAGCTGATGAGCTAGGACTGTTGGATACTATCGAGACTGTAAGAAATGCGATTAGAAGCGGTGACTTCTCAGAAGTGAATCTTCCTGATGATTTAGAAACACCCCGAGTCGTTATTGCAGGAGGTATGGTTGAACCTCAAGCTATCGCAACCATAATCAAAGATTTGCCTGATATCTCTAACTCTGTCTTTGTCTTGGATCTTCTCTCTTTCGGGTTCAAGACAGTATTCACAGAGTCTCCCTCCGATTCTGATGACCCATTCGCTGCGATGGCGCAATCAGTCTTGAGTGCTCCGGGTGAGCCAACTCATGAAGGTCTCGCCTATCGAATGAGTGCTATGAAAGGGCTTCTCTCAAACCTCTCTATTCAAGGACTCATTGTATGCGAACAATCATTTTGTGACCCTGACCAATTTGAAGCACCATCCATTGAGAGAGCAACCTCGGAATTAGGTATCAAAACAGTCCGGGTGCCAATGGATCCTGAACTAAGTGACCGCGCTCGGATTGAAACACGGATTCAAACCTTTATAGAAACATTGGAGTGAGTAAGAAAATGACACAAGAACGACCCAGCGAAGAGAAACCATACAGGCGTCTTGAAACACAGGCACTCCTGCAACAGATTGCATTTCGTCACGGATTGGAAGCAATGGAAGCGAGTGAGAATGGTAACCTAGCATGGGTGACCTCAGGTTTCCCAGTCGAGATTCCTATAGCCATGAACATGGGTGTGGTTTATCCTGAACAGGCTGGTGCTATTATTGGAGCTCAGAAGATAGGCCCTGAAGTCTCTGATATTGCAGAAAATCTTGGGTATTCACAGGAGTTGTGTGCATATGCTCGTGTCAGCATCGGTTCCACAGAAAAGCCTGAAGAGGTTCCAATGGGTTCACTTCCGACTCCTCAGATTCTCCTAGCCTGTAATAATATCTGCGGGACTGTTCTAAAATGGTATGATGCTATTTCTGAGATGACTGGAGCTCCTGTCTTCCTCCTCGACACACCTCCTATCGATAAAGTACAGCTCCCTCACAATCAGGAGTATGTGAGGAGAGGAGTAGAACGTCTGATAGAGTTTATTGGCTCACATTTCAATCGCACCCTTGAGGAGGATCGTATTCGCGAGGTCGCTGAACTTTCAAATAAAGCCACAAGACTCTGGATACGCGCCTTAGAATCCTGCAAGAACAAACCGAGTCCTTTGAACTGTGCTGATAGGTTCTTGACAATGGCACCAGTAGTATCAAGTCGGGGAACTGAGCATTGCGCTGAATTCTACGAATCTTTTGTTGAAGAAGTTGAAGACCGTGTTAAGAATAAGATTGGTGCAATTCGTGATGAAAAGGTGCGTCTGCTTTGGGATAATATTCCACCTTGGCACACATTGAGATTCTTCAATATACTTGCAAGCAGAGGCGTCGTCTTTCCTGCTGACACATATACACATGCATGGACCGGCAATATGGTGGGTTTGGATACATCTTCAATTCTTGACCAGGTTGTAGGAACATATTCCAAGGTCTACCTGAATATGGGGCTTGATGCAAAGGTCGACAAAATGTGTCAGCTGATCAAAGACTATGACCTGGATGGTTTCGTCATGTTCTCTGTCCGCTCGTGCAAACGCTACTCTTTAGGCCAGCTTGTTTCAAAAGAAATAGTGACCGAACGGACAGGTGTACCAGGAGTCATCATTGAAGGTGATATGGTTGACTCCCGAGTTTACAACGCTGCACAGATTGAAACCAGAGTTGATGCACTCCTTGAGATGCTAATGTAAGGAGAGAGAATCAGTGGAAATGGGTGTTGGGATTGACGTAGGCTCAACTACAACTAAAGGTGTCTTATTGGACAGTTCGGGCAAGACTCTTGCCAAATCATTGATATTGACCGGTGCTTCTGCAACTCAGGCTGTGGGAACAATACTCCAGAATATTTCATCACGCTCAGGAGTTAACTTGAATGGACTTCCTGTCATCAGTACTGGTTATGGTCGTGCACGTGTTGAGCTAGCAGTGAAATCTATCACCGAGATCACTTGTCATAGTGTTGGAGTACATCACATCAATCCTCAGATCAGATTACTCATAGATGTTGGTGGTCAAGACTCAAAGGTCATTCGAATTGGTTCCTCTGGACGCCCTGAAGACTTCGAGTTGAATGACAAGTGCTCTGCAGGGACTGGTCGTTTTCTAGAGGTTATGGCTCGAGTTCTTGAAGTTACCATAGATGAGTTAGGTCCTCTTGCTCTTCAATCAAAGAAACCGAGTTCAATAAGCAGCACTTGTACTGTCTTTGCTGAGAGCGAAGTCATTGGTCACATAGGCGCTGGTGAATCCGCTGCAGATATTGCAGCAGGAGTACATGTGTCCATGGTTTCCAAGATCAGTGCGCTTGCAAAACGAGTTGGCATCAAAGAACCAGCTTGTGTCACTGGTGGTGTTGCTCTCAATCCGGCTTTTAGACATCATCTTTCAAAACAACTGGGTGTCGAACTCTGGGTTCCAGAAGAGCCACAACTCACTGGAGCTATAGGTGCAGCAGTTCTGGCATTACAAGAGAAGTGAATTATGCACTAAAAGGAACTGCTTCTTTCCCAGCCTTTAATCCAAGTTCAAGTGCCTTTAGGTTTGTTTCCTTGAACCTTGGCCATCTATCAACTATCTGTTTCTTTAGACCCTCTGCTGTAACAATTCCTGTAATTGATGTAAGGGCACCCAGCATCACAACATTGGTTGCCTGCTTGACTCCAACCTCGGCATCAGCAATCCGAGTAGCTGGGATTTTGTAAATCTTGATTCCATCTGGTAGGTCTCCTTCAACATCCACTAGGTCTTCATCAATGATAAGAATGCCATCATCCTTCAGACCGTCGATGTACTCAAGGTATGCTGCTCTGCTCATTGCTATGAACACATCAGGTTTCTGAACTTTGGGGTAGTCCACTTCAACATCGTCTATCACCAGTTCGCTTTTCGTAGCTCCACCTCTTGCTTCTGGACCATAGCTCTGTGTCTGAACACACTCTTTCTTCTCCACCAGCGATATTGTTTCTCCTAGGACAACAGCCATGGTGACTATGCCCTGACCTCCGAAACCTCCAAAACGTATCTCATAGCGTGCCATCATTGTTTCCCCTTGAGTTTCTGGTGCATTTCTCTAAGAACCGCTGTGTATTCCGGTTTTTCGATGTCTACAAACTCTCCACAAATAATTCTATGCTCATAATCAAGTTCAGCTTCGTGCGGTGGTAATCCATTCTGGATCTCAGCCACCTCGAGGAGGTGCTTGTGCATGGCTAGACCATCTCCAAGACGGTTCATCCTACCATACTCAGTAGGGCATGCTCCAATGACCTCAATAAATGAAAAGCCCTCTTTTTTGATACCTTTCTCAATTGATTTTGTTGCTCTACGAGCCTGTACTGCAGTCCATCTGGCAACAAAAGTAGCACCTGACGATGCTGCCAACTTGACGAGGTTGAATGGGTGCTCTATATTTCCAATGGGTCTCGGGCTGGTTTGTGAGTATTTCTCATGTTCAGTTGTTGGTCCAAACTGGCCTCCTGTCATACCGTAGTTAAAATTGTTGATACACACGACGGTCATATCGATGTTTCTTCGAGCCGCGTGGATGAGGTGGTTACCACCAATTGCAGCTATGTCCCCATCGCCGCTGACCACAATGACCTCTAGCTCGGGATTTGCAATCTTAACACCCTCTGCGAAGGCAATTGCCCGACCATGAGTAGTGTGATATGAACCTGTCTTGAAATAGCCGGAGGTTCGACCGGTGCAACCTATTCCTGAAACAACGACAACCTTGTGGAAGTCTATCTCTAGGTTGTCGATGGCTCGGGCAACCATTCCCGTTACAATTCCTACTGAACAACCTGAACAGTAGATCCAGGGTTGCCTATCTTCTCGGATATATTTGGCCATCGGATGCTTCAGGACAGGTGTCGACTCGGTCATTGAGAGACTCTCCTATTCGCTAGTCGGCCCAAGGGTAAACATGATAAAAGGATTGTTGATGTGACCATTGAATTCCTTAACGCTGTTTAGGCCCCTGATGCTAAACACTCACTCCCGTATAGTCTTGTAGTCGAGAGTTTCAATCGGTTCTTTCTCTATGATATCCTTTCTTGTGAAGAAAAACATGAACGCAACAACATACATCAGGATATGCAAGAATCCCACCGGAGGCCATAGATAACCAAAAATCCCAAGTGTACCACCAACCAGATACAAAGCACCAGCAGCAATACTTGTGTTGTCAAGTTTAGTTTGCGCCATCAGGAGAAGTATTCCAAGCCCCACTGCGAATGAGAATATGATATAGGTTGTTGTAGTGTAGGAGTAATATCCAAATCCCTTTCTCAATGTGACACCTAAAATAACATAGTAGGGACCATTTGTCATCAGATCCCACAAGGCAACAATCTGCGCAATAGCAGACACAAATGCCGCTAGTGCACCGATAATAGCTATTGCAAGGATGCCCGAACGGTTCAGAGCATAGACTCCAAAACCCTGCAGAACAAGCGCTATGGCCATACCCCCAAAGTAGAATCCCATATCTGGTGTATAGAAATCAACTTGCATTGGAGTGAAATTAAAGGCTTCAACAACAGTGACTGTTACAACAAAGAGTCCAATCAAGGTGCCAATTGACGCAACTAAGAAGAAGGGTCGTTCATTGAAGTCTTCGACTGGCTCTTGGCTATATGCACAGGTCTTGCACGAAAGAGCTCCCCGATATCTCACCATCTCAGACTTGTCAAATTCCTTCCCGCAGAAGGTACAGGTCAGTAACTTTGACTTATCATTACCCATCTCATAACCTGCCTATAAGGAGTTCACTCCTAACTTCAGTCTGAAACAAGATAAGGATTTACTGAAAGCAACGCTCACTTGTTTGATTTTACATCTTTGATTTTTTCGAGTATCTCATTTGGTAGCTGCGGCATTCCTGCTGGCTTTGTCATAAGGTGAATCGGTGTAGGTGCTGCGTAGGCTTTCACCATGTAGTAGACCTGTCCCATGTTTTGCTCTGCTACAATGATATGGTCCACTTCAGATGCAAGCTCTGCTACTTGCTTCTCTGGGAATGGCCAGACTGTTTTGAGTCTGAGCATGCCTACTTTGATTCCTTGTTCGCGAGCGTTTCTGATTGCTTTCTTTGCGCTCCGTGAGGGAGTACCATAAGAAATGACAGCAATCTTTGCATCATCAAGCATGAACTTCTCGAGGTCAATTATCTTGTCTGAATTCTTCGAAATCTTATGATTTAATCGTGTGATTAGGTCAATCTGGATATTCTCTTTATCACTTGGATATCCACGCTCATCATGAGTCAGCCCTGTAGCGTAAAATTGGTACTTAGAGCCAAAGAGGGCCATAGGAGGCACGAGATCATCATCAGGCTTGAATGGTAGATACTCGGAGGGATCCACTGTTGGTGTCTTTCGGTTGATAAGTTTCAGGTCTTTCTTATCTGGGATCACAAGGCGTTCTCTCATATGACCCACTGTTTCATCCGCTAAAACAAAGACAGGAGTCCTAAATTGCTCGGATAGGTTAAATGCTTGAACTGTCTGATCAAACATCTCTTGGACTGATGCTGGTGTAAGTGCGATTATCTGATAGTCTCCATGACTCCCCCACTTCGCCTGCATAACGTCTCCTTGTTGTCCCCTAGTTGGCTGACCGGTGCTTGGACCACCACGCATGATATTGACCAGAACAAGAGGAGTTTCTGTCATAACTGCTAAACCAACGGCTTCGAGCATCAGGCTGACTCCGGGTCCTGAGGTGGCAGTCATTGATTTCGTACCTGTCCAAGAAGCTCCAATCACACTGGTTATTGATGCAATCTCATCCTCATACTGAACGTAAGCTCCTCCGACCTCAGGCATCCGTTGTGACATCCATTCTGCAATTTCTGTTGCTGGTGTAATTGGATATCCTCCGAAATAGCGACAGCCTGCACTCAAGGCACCCTCAGCACAGGCAATATCGCCCATCGTGAACATCACACGTTCAGGCAATTATTTTCCCTCCTTTTTGGAAGAATCTCTCTCAAATTCAGGAATCTCTGTTCCCTCTTCAAGTGCTCCTGCCTTGTAGGCTTTCTCGGCGTCCTCACGGTCAGCTAAGAAGATTGCCATATCCGGACAGATTCTCTCACAGAATTCACAGTTTACACATGCATCTATGTCACAAGCAGTAACCGGATGGTATCCCTTTCTGTTGTATATGTCAGTTATACATAACACATTCTTAGGACAGAACTCAACACACAACATGCATTGCTTGCATTGTTCACGGAGGATTACGAGAACTTTTTCTCTAGTCCTAGGAGGTTTCGGTGTAATCGGTTTTCGAACCGTTGACATTGATGTTTTCTCCTTACTGTGACAGATACCTGTACAGACACGACCTTTGGCGCACGGACAAGCTATTTTAGCCTTACCTTGGGGGACCTATCTTCAGCAAGTGCAATCAGCAGGTTTTAAGAGTACATCATTATTTGTCTGCATCCAGTAAACTGGAGTCGTGGGACTTGACGAAGGAGAATCCAACTGATGATGAGTTGGCCGAACTAGTCAAAGGCAAGACTCTAAGTGTCTACTGGTACATGCTACGACATCCTGAACCATTGACTGCACGTGAAATTCAGAGAGGCGCAGATTTGTCAAGCCCCTCGCTCTCTATGCATCATCTTGAACGTCTAAGACAATTTGGACTTGTTGACAAAGATGTACATGGTCAATATACAGTCATACGCGATGTGAGAATGGGGATACTAAATCAGTTCATGGGAAAAGGTCGAATTATGGTCCCACGTTTCCTCTTCTATGCTACATTTTATACCTCTCTTACTGCTGCTCTTGGATCTCTTCTATTCTGGGTGGCAACAGATTGGTATTCTATGATTCTTCTAGCACTTCTTGTTACTGCCTGTGCAGTATTATGGTATGAGGCTCTTAAAGTCTGGCGCGAACAACCATTCCCGGAGAGTGAAGGAGATTGAAATCCAGAAATAATACAAATAACAGAATTACGAAGATGAAGATAGTACACAAGAGCGTTGCACTTCTTCTACTTTTGATATTAGCATTCATGGTACCAGTGACTCATGATACTCCTGATCAATCTCAAAATGTAGATTCAAAAGCAATTCATTTTCACCCCTCTGCGGAAACCCCAGGTCTAAATCTAAGCTATACAACGCGCACGATTCTGGTTGATACCCCAGTAAATTCCGGAGATACATTAGCAGGAGACCACGTGACACTAAAAGCCGAATGGACCCCATCTCAAGTCAATCAATCACGTCTTGAAGTTCATGCCCCTGCGATTCCTGCCACGATTGCAGTTGAGGAGAGTGATGCTACAGTTCAACTTGATACACGTACACTTGGCAATAATGCAACTTGCAGTATCATTTCGACTGCATGGTTACTAAACGGATCAATTTTCACCGTCGAATTCACGGATGTGTATATTGGGAATTACTTCATACCAGAGGTAGTAGTGACCTCACCCAACGGGGGTGAGACTTGGACAGATACTCACAATATCACTTGGGTAGCATCAGATACAAACCAAGATGATGAACTTCTCTTTGATGTTCTATACTCATCTGACTCAGGACAATCCTATGACATGCTTGTTTCCTCAACAAATCTGACTTGGTATGAATGGGACCCTTCAAATTTGCCTCAGACGGATACCTATCTTGTGATGGTACGGGTCACAGATGGGATTTACTTCTCATCTGACATATCAGACAGTACATTTACCGCTGGAACCACAACCATAACGACCACAACTTCTCCTCCTACAACCCCTACAACGCCACCCAACGGATTGGATCCAAGGATTGTTGCATTCATTGTAATTCTTCTCTTCACTAGCGGCATAATGGCTCTAGTTGTCTATTATGCTGCAACAAAATGGTTCTAACCAAGAATCTTGTCAAGAAGAGGTTCAGTATTGATGACATGTTTGTCAAGACCAAGTTCAGTTGAGTCTAGTCCCATTGCCAATCCAAGTAACTGAGTGTAGTAAATTACTGGAATCTGGTACTTCTTCTCTCCAAGCTCCTTGTTCAATTGTGCCTGTGCAGTTTCATATTGCAAGTGACAAAAAGAGCAGACATTGACTATGCAGTCAACTCCCGCTTCAAGTAGATTATCGAGCTTCTCCTTGGCAATATCAACACTCAATGCTACTTGAGAACCTCGAACACCTCCACCAGCACCACAACACATGTCCTTGTCTTTGTACTTAGTACTCTCTGCTCCCGTTGCCTCCACAAGTTCATCAAGAAAGGTATGACGCTGTGTTTGTTTCCAAGGTCGATGCTTGCTGGGTTTCAAAAGATGACAACCATAATGTACTCCCACTTTTACTCCTTGAAGGGGTTTGGTCACTTTCTTCTTGATGGCCTCTGGACCTAACTCTGCAATCACCTCAATGACATGCTTTGCCTCCACTTTACCGCTATACTTGAGACCCATTCCTTTGAAGACTTTTTGAACTTCCTTTAATCTAGCAGGGTGTTCATGAATCTCAGCGAGCGCTTCTTTGAATGTGCCATAGCATCCATTACAGCCTGTAATGATATCATGTCCAGTCATCTCTGCAAGAGCTAAGTTCCGTGAGGCCAAGGCTAGCCAAGTGGGTTCATCAAAGGAACGGATTACACCCGGAGCTGGACAACAGCTTGCGCCATCTAAATCCTCAAGGTTGATCCCTAGCTTAGGAAGTACAAGTCGAATACTTGCTTCTAGATTTGGGAATCGATTTGGCATCACACAACCAAGGAAAAAGGAGTAGGTCTGTGCGTCAGACAACTCAGTCGTCCTCCTTTTTTACTCCCTCTATGAGGTCCTTAAAGCCAGTTCTTTTCATTATCTCTTGTACTTGGTTAAGTGCTTTCTTGTTCGCATGTGTTGTAGGAGGAATCTCATCAAGACCCAAGTCTTTTCGTATCTCTTTGTTTGCATCATCTATAGGGACCGCGTGACCAGTTGAGAGAAGCTTCTGTGAAGCTTTTTTGTGCTGAGGTAACATGAATCCATTATCTACCGCCATGTTTCTCATTATGATAATTGCATCAGTGACTTTGATTTGTCTTGGGCATCTTTCTAAACATGTATAGCATGTAGAACAAAGCCAGAGATCTGGACTCGAAAGCACGTCGTCTTTAAGTCCAAGCAAAGCTTTTCGTATCAATTCACGGGTTCTGAAAGCTGTGCGTCTTCCGCTGGGACAGACACTAGAACATGTTCCACATTGAATACAGGTTCTAATTCTGTCTGCACCTGACTTTACAATCTTATCAACAAATTCTATGTCGATATCTTCGTTGTCAATGGTTTCTCGGGTGATGCCATTTGCCATTCTGAGACCTCAGCCTTTGATATTCGGCTCGCACAATAATCGAGATATAAGCCTTGAGTTGATAGGACTTTCTCTATGGACATTTTCAATCAAACCTGTATCCATTAGACCCAAGTAAACCTAGATTTCCAACTCTTACATTTGTTAATCCTTCCTCCTCCGCCACCTCTAAAGCGGCTTTGGCATGAGCTCTACTTGTGCGAGGAAGGTCACTCATCGCATGGTGAGGATAGAAACCTAGGAGCGCCGTTGGAATGGTTACATCACCTTCAGCAATTAATCTGCAAATACGTCGTACTTCAGGTAAATCAACATAGCCTGGTACGAGAAGTATGCTAGTAACAAGAAACTCGTTTTGACGGTTTCTCTTCATCCTTGAGAGTTTTTTGAGGTTGCTAAGCATGACCGAGTTAGAGATTCCAGTCATTGCGCGATAAAGTTTTGGAGATACTGCCTTGATATCGAACTTCAGCGTCCCTCCAGTTTTAGTTATTATCTTGACAATTCTATCAAGCCACTTCGTTGAGATGTTACCATTGGTTTCATAGCAGACTTTCACATGCTTCTTCTCATTCAACAATTTTGAGGTTTCAAGAGAGTGCGCAGAGTTACACGACGGATCTCCTCCAAAAAAACATACACAAGCAGTATAATCGTCTGCAAAATTGGCCAGCTCTTGAGGAGTAAGAAGTGGGTTTCCCTTTGCCATCATAGTTCTGTAGCTCGTATTTTGACAGAAAAGACAATCTGAGTTACATGAACCATAGAATACTGCCAGGTTTTTCAAGCGCTTCGGTCCTGTACCCAACTTTCTCTCTCTATTTACTGGACACACCCAATCCGCCACGCAGTTGGTTGGTAGTGGATCAAAGTACCATGACACAATTGCTTGACCTGGATACCGGCTAGCAACTTTCGAACTTGTGGCTATTCGGGTGTTACAGAATCCTACATCTCCCTCGCTCAATTCACAGTGATTCCCACACTCGCTGCAGATTATACTCCCATTCTTGGGAACCGCTGGTACCAGACCATCCCGTTTCCTTAACATTTCGTGAGTCTGTTGAGCTATGGATCGTACATCCCTACTGATACAAACTGAACAGATACCAATTGATTTTGAGATGATTTTCTCATCGTGATTGGGACATAACATCGTTAATCTCATCGACGTTTGAGTGAATGAACTTTACGACCAATCGGTAACCTATTTTAGCATGAACTTTCAATCCTTTCCTAGTCGGTGTTCATCTTGACCAGTACTGAAGAGAAGAGTGCAATCATAATAGACACTCCTGATGATTCATTTGTTCAAATGATTAAGAAAACAGGTGGACCAAACATTCAGAACTGCTTTCAATGCGGTACCTGTAGTGGAAGCTGTCCTGCAGGAGCTCGAACCAACTATCTTGTACGTGGAATTATTCGAAAGGCACTTCTAGGTTTGAAAGAGCAGTGCATCTCTGCCCCAGAGCTTTGGTACTGTACAACCTGCTACACCTGTACTGATAGATGTCCTCAAGATGTGAAACCAACAGATGTAATCAAAGCTATCCGTAATGTGGCTGTTGCTGAAGGTTACATGCTTGCACCCCATCAAAAGACTGCGTTGAAGGTCCTTGAAGCTGGTCATGCTGTACCTTTGGACAAAGAGTCTTGGGAGAACCTAAGAGAAAAAGTTGGAATTGAAAGGATTCCTCCAAATGCCAGTAGATATCCTGAGGCAATTGAAGAGATAAGGAAGATTGCGAAGAAGACGGGATTTGACAAACTTATTGAAGAGAAGGAAGAGAAGGAGGAATAATTTTGGCAAAACAATCATTCTATCACTTCCTAGGTTGCATCATTCCTCATCGATATCCCAGTGTTGAGAAGGCTGTTAAGCTCGTGTTTGAGGACCTTGGTATTGGACTTTTAGACATGGAAGGGGCAACTTGTTGTCCTGCTCCAGGTGTGTTCGGATCTTTTGACAGAGTTACTTGGGCGACAATTGCAGCCAGAAATCTGACAATTGCTGAGGCTGGTGGGCATCCCATTACAACTGGTTGTAATGGTTGTTTTGCAAGTCTTTGGGAAGCAAATCATGAATTGAAACATGATGATGAGCTTCGTGACAAAGTGAATGAAAGCTTGGCTGAGATTGATAGGGAGTTCAAGGGAACCATTGAAGTTTGGCACTACGTTGATGCGCTTTACTCCGAGATCGGTCTGGATAAGATTCGAAAACGTGTCACTCGCCCATTCAAGGGTGTCAGAATGGCTCTTCATCCTGGTTGCCATTGGATGCGCCCCAAACAAATCAAAAAGAAGGACGATTCAGAACGACCTCATATCTTCAGAGAGCTATGTGAAACATCCGGTGCTGAATATGTGCCTTACAAGGATGAACTAATCTGCTGTGGAGCCGGAGGTGCAGTTAGAACAGCTGATGTCAAGATAGCGTTGGATTTCACAAAGCAGAAATTTGACAGTCTACTAGAAGCAGGTGGAGCTGATATGGTTGTCACGCCATGCCCCTTCTGTGAACTCCAGCTTGATATGGGGCAAGTAGAGATTCAAAAATACTTTGATGAAGAGTATCATTTTGACATCTTACATGTAGTAGAACTGCTTGCACTAGCCTTCGGACATGAACCAGAAGAGTTTGGTCTATCAACTCATTTACAGTATATGCAGAGGAAGAGTCAACCAGATTGGCAACGACTTGGTATTGAGGTTAAGACGTAGTTTCAAGCTCATTGTCTTCCATGATGTGAACCATGTTCTCTCTGCCTTCCCTGAATCTTCGAATTAGTTTTTTCTCTTCCAGTGAAGTCAGGATAGTACTTGCTAGTGATTGCGACATATCAAGCTCTTCATAGATTTCCCGCTGAGGGCAAGACCCTCCTTTCTCCGTCAGAAATGTCAAGATTTCCTCTTCCTGCTTTGAGAGCCTAATAGCTGTGATGACGTTACGAGTTTGTAGTTTCTTCAGGAGTAATGGGATTCTTTCAATAAATAATACAGAAACAGCTCCTATAACTAAAAACATCACACTAAAAATCACTGGGTTGAGAGATGTCTGTGGAACGTCTACAATCGCAGCAGGCATCTGGTATTTGACGATATATACAACTTCTTGACCTGGCAGCATTAATTCCCTGTACCAGACAAAGATGGGTCGATATCCATCAGTATAATTCATTGTTGGATTAGGAAATAATGGTGCAGATGCATCAGATTCAAGAATTGCATGGGTCGGTAGAATGGCCGTGAATGTCAAGTTGTGTATTTGGTACAAGGGCCTGATATAGTATATTAGATGATTAATATACATTGTTTCATCATCGTTGAGACCTATCTGCTCTTGGAGACAATCTGTTGATACGTTTAAGTCCATGATCAATGTTGATCCAATGTCAAAGGGATCGAATGGATTAATCCGGATGAGATTGTAGTTGCTTTCTGGTATTATTGTGGTCGTTGCGGTCGTCCCATTAAGACTGGCTCTTGTTACGTTGAAACTTCTAACATCTATTCTCAGATCAAAATAATCAAGCACTGCCGTACCGACATTGGTCACCTCAGCTTTCATGAGAAGTAATGCTGTACAATCACTACTCATGATGGTGGTCACGGTCATGTTCGACATAACTAGGTCTTGAGAATCCGCCTGGCCCGTGACTTGGGTGATGCCTCCTGCAAACAACATAATGAGTAGAAATCCTACTACCACAAGCATGTGCTTCTTTTCAACCATTGGAACCATTTCCATTCTATGGGTTGCCATCTATGAATACTTCGGTCCTTAGTAGAAAAAAGATGGAGGGAGATTTCTCCCTCCTAGTTTAGGGGTGGCGCTTAAGAATCAGTCCGGCAGCTGCAAGAATAATGACTGAGGACCCAATTGCAACTGCCATGACTGGAATATCTAATGGCGTGGCTGGAATATATGGTGCCGCACTATCAACAAGTCGAACTGATGGATCGTGAATCATCGAGCCTCCATTGAAGTTTGGATAGGCTAGAAACAACAACAGACCTTCACCATCGGTCCAATAAGATGCATGAACATCGACGGCATCCTTTGAGCCATTCAAATGTTTAACGATTGCTTTATCGAGCCAACGGTAGAATCCTTGAGTTTCATTAGTGGCATTCTCGACAAACGAAATCTCTTGAATGTCGTCGTCATGCACATCTTCAAACTCCTCACCGAGATGACTCATTACATCTTCAGAATCATGATTGTCATCTCCTGATTCCTCATGGAGTGTGAAGTAGTGGTTTACATCATCACTGGAGGCAACATCTTCTCTAAGATAGTTTAAGATTGCTACTTTGGATGTGTTAGATGTAAATGGAAAGTTGCCAATCTCAATGTCTACCTTGAGTTCTTCACCACCTTTCACAGTGTATTCCGCTTGGACCCCTTCGTCATCTGAAATTGTTCCGTTGTAATCATCATTGTAGATGTGTCCATAGAATTGCAGAGTCAGGTCTGAGAACTGAGCAAATGTGTGATTCTCATTTTCTTCAGAAGCAAGAAGTAGTGAATCGTCATGAGATTCTTCCCAACCCGGCATCCATTCCTTAAACCAATCATCATTCCAGTCGCTGCTGAGTCCTCCCTTGGTGTAAGATGCATAGACCTCTTTCTTAACACCATCTTTCTCGACAGCACCTGTCTTTAGGATCCACTCAAAAGCGTCAAGTGGAGCAAAACTTAGTGTTTCGTTGGGTTGATAGACACCATCTCCATTACTGTCCTCAAACTCAACTATCATCATGAAATTGAGCATGAATCTTGCAAGACTGCCATTCTCGTCAGTAGTATACCAGTATTGATATGATGGTAAATCGGGATTTAGCATCACAGTCATGATGTCCGTCTCAATCCATGCTGTTCCGTCATCATCGCGTCTCTCATCTATTTCATGTGAGCTATCATCATGATGGGGCTCGGTTTCAGTCTCTGTGGACGTGCTATCATCACCAGCTGTTTTGAATGCATTCACTGATACAACTGATGAAACAAATAGGAAAAGTAATGCAAAGAGCACAGCTTTTCCAATCAGAGCTTTCTTTTTCAATTGAAAATTCACCGAATCAGTGCTACGTATCTCTGTATATAATGACCATTGAAGACCCTACATAATCTATGTTCAAGGAACGCCTCATAACCCTTCTTTTAGAATTTAACACTTTAAGACGCTTCAGAACAGTTCGGTGCATCTGATTGTAATATTAACTAGAATGAACCTTTGGAGGCGGTGAAAAGTCAACAATCTCAATCTTACTGAGATCATCAATGCGTTGTGTTTCCCCTCTACACTTTATTCGTGCAAGGTAAGCTCGGGTATAGAGCCTAGTCGCCTTCATAATTCAGGGACGTTATCTCTGTAATATTAAGTGCATTGAATAATAATCGTTAACTCTCAAGGTTTGGCGCCATTCAACTAGCAAATTGGTCTCTTCGAGTTAATTGGTTATGTGCTCCTAAATAGTTCCAGGTAGTTTGTGTCGACAAATTGTCCATTAATATAGTACTTCTCATGAGCTGTGCCATAATGCTTGAATCCAATTTTCTCATAGACATGTTTAGCTCGAGGATTATGGGAATGCACAGCTAGTTCAAGCCGTCGCAAATTTAAATGAGTCCAGGCAAAATCAATTAACAATCTCAATGCCTCGCTTCCGTACCCCTTGTTCCAGTTCTCTTCCTCATAAACTGCAATTGCAAGTTCACCTGACCTGGAAAGCCAATCAATCTCATAAACTACTAAAGATCCAATCATGATCGCCTCAGGAATTTTTTCGATAGCAAAATGGAATCCTTGTCTCTTCTTGATCAATTCACCTAAGGATTGAATCCACTCTTTCTGCATGTTCCGAGTTGTAGGCATGAAGCTTCCTAGCAGAACTCTCATCTCGATATTATTGACATGCTCCATCATATAATCGAGATGGCGTTCCTCGATTGGTACTAGCTGAACTTTGGAACCTACAAGCACATTAGACACCTCTTTTTCAGATCCGATTTAGAGTATGTTCCAATATGAGTAGATTGGATTAGGAACTTTCGATAAGCTCCTGTATCGTTTTTCTTTATTTGATGCTGCATCAGACTTAACTCAAAATTCCAATATGCCGACTTTTCTTCTTTGATATAGATATTTGTCATCATTGACGTTTAGAAGGCAAACATTTTATCCTTCAATTCGATTCGCCGTTTGTATCTCCCTCGGAGTGACGGAATAATGGCGGAGCCAAAATCGAAACCGGTCGTCATAATCGGAGCTGGCATATCAGGAATGCGTGCTGCACTTGACCTCGCTGAGATGGGTGTTAAGGTGTTCCTTGTTGAGAAACAACCCTCAATTGGAGGGCATATGTCTCAATTAGATAAGACATTCCCAACGCTGGACTGCAGTATGTGTATTCAAGGACCATGGATGGTTGACTGCTCACGTCACCCGAATATTGAGATTCTCGCCTACTCGGAAGTGACAGAGGTAGCAGGAAAGCAAGGCGATTTCACAGTCAAGGTTCTGAAGCACACACGTCGAGTAAATCTTGACAAATGCACCGGATGCGGTGATTGCCAAAGGGTCTGTCCCATTGAGGTACCAAATGAATACGATCTCGGACTCAAGATGAGAAAGGCTGCTTACATTCCATTTCCACAGGCTGTTCCAAATATAGCAACAGTTGATATAGAGAATTGTATTCAATGCATGGTCTGTGTCAAGACTTGCAAGGCTGAGGCTATTGACTTTGACATCGCCGATGAGACTATGGAGATTAATGCAGGTTCAATCATCGTAGCAACTGGCTATGACCTTCTTGATCCTAGCACTGTTCCGGAATATGGTTATGGTCGGTTTCCTAATGTTGTGAGTGCTTTAGAGTATGAGCGTATGGTTTCAGCAAGTGGTCCTACTGGTGGAATAGTCATGAGACCCTCTGATGGAAGAGAGCCTCATCGGATAGCCTTCATCCAATGTGTCGGGTCACGTGATGTCAATCACTGTTCGTATTGCTCTAGGATATGTTGTACTTATGCCACAAAGGAGGCAATCATTACCAAAGAGCACACCCCCGAGGTACATATAGACATCTTATACAATGACATGCGAGTTTTTGGTAAGGGTTTTGAGGAGTTTCTTGTCAGAGGCGAAACTGAGTACGATATCCATTATGTAAAAGGCATACCGAGTGAGATCCAGGAGGAGTATGGAACAAAGAGCCTCATTGTTCGTCACAGTGATGCAAAAGGTCACGAAGTTCTAGTTGACAAGTATGACCTGGTTGTTCTCTGTCCTGCTATGGTGCCTTCATCAAATACTCCGATTTTCGAACAATTGGGTATCACGACTGATGAATCAGGATTTGTACAACCAGAAACGAAATCCATTATGATCTCTGAAACTGGTGTACCTGGAATACACATGTGTGGCGCTGTCCATATGCCCAAGGATATTCCTGACTCTGTCGCTCAGGGTAGCGCTGCAGCCGCGCTCGCAGCATTAGACATATCGATTCCACAGGGCGAGGAAACAGAGGCGCTTACTGAGGAGGATCTTGAGCTTATTGGTACTGAACCTCGTATTGGTGTGTTCATCT
>JBHLPA010000230.1:0-4704 GCA_048939935.1 Promethearchaeota archaeon
TCCTCGGAAGCATTCAAGAATTTGGCAAACTTGCCTCTCGCTGCGGCATAGGCATTAGAAACCTCTTCTCCGAATCTATGGATACTTCTTCCTCCACAAGCAGGATACTGTTCATAATACTCGTTCATAGCATCAATTACCTGTCGAGGTTTAAGAGCCATGCATGCACTATCTAAGTATACCACTGGACGTCCATTGATGGTTCGTTCAAGGGCTGGGAAGTCGCTTCTGATTTTTATCCAGTCAACCATGCAAATCAATCCTTTATCAGCTGCCACCGGTAGCCTCCTTTGCCAAATTTCTTTGTAATTAGTCCCTTCTCCACTAGCTGGTTTGCCGCAGCCACGAAAGCATCACCACCAGCACAATCAGTACAAAGATCGGCATACTCCTCAGTACTGGCAATCCCAAGAATCTCTGTTGTTGTCAGTGAATCTGCACTTTCGAGAATTTTGAGAACGCACTGAGCGTTTTTTGAGAGGTCTGACATCGCTAGGCGAGGCGTAACAACCAACAATAAGAAGCCTTCGTAATAGTCATGAAAATCATTTAACAAAACGCTTAAATTATCACTCGAGCCGGAAAGCCCGCTCTATTTCTTTCGGGGCTGTTGCTCTGATTTGTGTGAAATAGGTAAAGGGTGATTCTTCATGGGAAGACGACGAAGACAGAAGGTACGACGACGACCACAGAAACGAATTCCAGATGTATATCCATGTCCAGACTGTGGGAATACTGCCATCAAGATTGAGCTCTACAGAGACAATGGCATGGCGACAGTAAAATGTGGATCGTGTGGACTAGAAATGATTGTTGATGAAGTCAACCCTCTAACCGAGCCTGTAGATATCTATGGAGCATTCATTGATAGATTCTACGAGAGTAGAAAGGCTGAAGCCTGATACAGTACAACGTCTAACTTTCAGCAATGGTTATAAGCGGACAAAGTCCGTGGGCACAAGATTCTGATGCAGGCTATTAATACCTTCATTTCCATATTATTCATAGTACTTGCTGCAATGGGAATCCTAGCAATCCTAATCACGATGGGATATATGGTCTATGGTGAAGAGGAAGAGGAATAGAACACGGGATGTTGCTCCCGATGACAGACTCAATTATCCGCACTGCTTTTGAAAGGGTAGCACAACACATTTCCAATCTCGAGTCGATGAAGATACTTGTTGATGAGGTTGAGAAGGAAACTGATTCCTTAGAAACCATTCTGAATGAGCTAGAATCAAGATTAGAAGATGCAGAAGTCACATTCAGAACTGATATACGCATCTTGATTAATGAATGTAGACATCTTGGGGACAGGACGAAGACCAAATGAATGTGTTCTCACCCCTCAGGGATGAAATTGCCAGTTTCTTGAGAGCCAATGGCTTAGTGAAGTTCACGGAGATTCAGGAAAAGGCAATACCCATGCTTATAGAGGGCAAAGACAACATACTCCTTCTATCACCTACAGGAAGTGGGAAAACCGAAGCGGCCCTTTTACCACTCCTACATCGTCTGAAGAGTCTGCAAGATTCCAAGGAGCTGTTTGGATTCTATATCTTGTACATCACTCCACTCAGGGCATTGAATCGTGATGTGTTCAAAAGAATCGATGGGCTTTGCAAGCATCTCGGACTGACTGTTTCTGTTCGTCATGGCGATACAACTCAGTATGCCAGACGAAAACAAGCAATCAAACCCCCTAACTTACTGATTACGACACCAGAGTCTCTTCAGGCCATACTTCCTGGGAAACGACTTAGATACCATCTTAGAACTGTCTTTGCTGTCATTATAGACGAAGTGCATGACTTGGCAGACAGTAAGAGGGGGGTTCAGCTCAGCCTTGGTCTAGAGCGACTTGACAAGCTGGTAGGTTCTCCAGTACAACGCATCGGACTCTCTGCAACTGTTGGAAACCCAAAAGAAGTTGCATCGCTGTTGGGAGGCGTAAAATCTGCAAAGACTGTGTGGGCCGGATACGGAAAAAGACAGATGGATCTGAGAGTAGAAGTGCCAGAGCCAACGGACACGCACAGAAAACTAGCTAAGAAGATTTCATACCCACCTCACTCTGTTGCACGATTAGAAAGAATTGTAGAACTTATCAAAAATCATCAATCAACGCTTGTCTTCACAAACACTCGCTCATTTTCCGAGGTGTTGGGAGCCAAAATGCTAGCTATTTCTCCGCCATATCAGTTCGATGTCCACCATGGCTCTCTGTCAAAGACTGCACGACTTAATGCTGAAGATAGGCTGAAAACAGGTACTTCAAAGGCAATTATAGCCACATCAAGTCTGGAGCTTGGAATAGATATTGGTTTGGCAGATTTGGTGATACAATACTCATCCCCAAGGGAAGTTGCAAGACTACTTCAGAGAGTGGGAAGATCCGGTCACGGGATTGGGAGGTCATCCAAGGGAGTAGTTATAGCAACAGTCAATCTTGACGACATAATTGAGTCTGGAGTGATTCTCAGGCGTGCTCGCAAGAACAAGGTAGAAGACGCAAGAATTCCGAAGAAATCGTGGGATGTACTAAGCCAACAAATTGCAGGATTGCTCCTTGATGTTGATGAGGTTGATAAGGAAGACCTCATAGGACTCATTGGCTCAGCTTATCCCTTCTCAAAGACCAGTAAGAAAGAGTTGGACTCGTTGCTGGAGTTCATGAACGACCGTAGAATTATCACAGTTGATGATGTGATTGTAAAAAGAGGACCACGAACTAGAGTTTTCTACTATGACCATCTTAGCACCATTCCGGATGTGAAACAGGTAAACGCAGTGGACATGACCACTCGTACCTCAATTGGAGTTCTTGATGAGGACTTTGTTGCATCCAATGTTGAAACTGGGTCGGTCTTTGTCATACGAGGCAGGCCTTGGAATGTTGTCAGTATAGATGATGAAACGGGAGAAGTCATGTGTGTTCCTGCTGGTGGGACTGACACCGAGGCACCCCGTTGGGTTGGTGAAATGATACCCGTCCCCTTTGAGGTTGCATCGGAGGTTGCAAAGGTCTGGAATTCTGTTCTAGACAAAGACCCTAAGACTGCAAGTAAATCACTGCAAAAGGAGTATGGAATATCTCAAGATTCACATGATTATATACTTGAGACTTTGAGAGCCAGTAAGAATCATCTGGGAAAACTCCCTTCAGAAAACCGCTTTGTTCTTGAGGACTTCGAGTCAGGGTTGGTACTGCATGCTCCATTAGGGACCAAGGCCAATGAAACTCTTGGTATTGTTATTGCATCCCTCTTGACTACAAGATTTGGTGTTGAAGTGGCTGTTGAGAGAGACCCCTATCGTATACTCTTCACGGCGGGGAAGAGGATTGATCCTAACTGGGTCATAGATGTGCTCCAGGAGTATTCTGGAAAGCAGGTTTCAGTCATTCTTCGCCTTGCGGTAAGGCACACACAGAATTTCGCATCAAGGTTCATTCATGTCGCGCGGAGAATGGATGTTGTTAAGAGAGATGCAAAACAGAAGGAAGTTCCTGTCAAATACCTAATCAAGTCATTTGAGGGGACTCCTTTGTTTGATGAGGCAATGAGAGAGGTTCTGGATGACAAAATGGATGAGCAGAGGGTCATTAACGTGTTTGAAAGATTCTCCAAGGGTAATCTCAGTGTTCATATCACGACAACTGAAACACCATCCCCGTTAGCCCGTCTTATAATCGAGGAGAAGACACGTTTTGAAGTCATGGGAGAGATTACTGAAGAAGATGAAGTACTTCGGATGATGGAGGAAAGATTACTCTCCAAGAAGTTCAGACTGATATGTATGGCAAGTGATCATTGGAACTCAGTAAGGACCCTGTCAACACTGGATGAAGATGTAAAGTGTCCCATCTGTGATTCGAGAATGATTACAGCTATACCACCAACGCAGAAGGATTTTCCTAAGATTGTTGCCAAACGGGTACGTGGGGAAAAACTATCAAAAAGTGAAGAGAAGCAATTTAGAGCAGCGTCTCTTGTTGCTGAACTTGTATCACGCTATGGAAAGACAGCCTTACTGGTCCTTGCAGGAAGAGGAATTGGAGCCAGAACAGCTTCCAGGATTCTTAAACCAGGACTGACTGATAGGCTAGAGATTCTCAGAGCTATTGCCAAGGGAGAATTGGACTATGAACGAACCCGACCGTACTGGTAGGTCAAAGAAACCAATGATTGTGTTTGCTGGGAGAAGTAATGTTGGAAAGAGTAGCACAATTCGGGCGTTGACGGGAAAGAAGGTTCGGATAGGAAAGAAACCCGGGAGTACACGTTGGGAACTATTGATTGATTTTGGTCCCATTACGATTGTGGATATCCCTGGATTTGGATACATGGCAGGCCAGAGTAAGACGGCAATAGAGGAAACAAAGACCAGTGTTGTTCAAAAACTAGAGTTGTGGCAAGAAAAAATTGCTCTAGCGATTCTAATCATTGACATCTCACTTTTCAGAGAACTATACGAGAGATGGTCATCAAGGGGGGAGATTCCGATTGATGTCGAATTCTATGGTTTTCTCTCTGAGATTACCCCCAATGTTGTTGTAGTAGCAAATAAGATAGACAAGACCAAGAAACGAGCTCGTCAAGACGAGATTGATTTTCTGGAAATTAAGCTGAGAGAAACTTTCCCTGAAAAGGAACCGATCATAATACAAACATCGGCTCATAAGAAACAAGGAATTTCAGA
>JBHLPA010000231.1:0-4699 GCA_048939935.1 Promethearchaeota archaeon
TAAGACCTGCAAGTTTGGCTTTTGGAGTTGCTAGTCCCTGTATATTGGCAAGTTCGATTGAGTTACTCTTGATAGTGGAGAATATCCTCAATGACCAAGGACTCATATCTACTAACACTAGAATTGGTACATCGTTGTCGGATAGTCTTCTTATCCAAGCTCTCATATTTCTACCCGGTTGGCCAAAAAGAGACCCTACGCCTATCCTTAGCTTCTCTGGCAGTCCCAGCTCGATAAGGTTACGTGCCATAGCTTCTTTTTCAACAAAAACAGCCGCATCGAGATTAATGTCATGAATATCAACATCGAAAGGTCTCGATGAAATAAACCATCCATACTCACCAGCTGAATTACAGTTCAATCGTTTGCCAGAAAGATCTGATAATGTGACATCTCCGTAGAATGTGCCTTTTGGTGAACTGACAACCCCAAATTCCTCCCGAGGAACTGATGCACCTCTCTGTCTTAGTATTCTTTCACAGAGATTGATCAGCCTGTTTGTTTCAGATTGATTTGTTATCTTCATCACATTTTGAACACGTTTCACTTTGTGTAAGTAATAGAAGTCTCTTAAGCTCATAGACAATCCTTGTTCAAGATGTTCTTTGAATTGTGTAAGTCCATAAATAAGACCTGCAATGGTCTTTGCGCTCTCAACTTTTCGACCATCAATGAATGTTGCTTTGTCATCAACAGGGATGTATCCTTTCCTTTCTACATATTGGACATTTTTCTTCGATGAGCCATAGAATCCAATCTCAGGAAACATACCGTCCTCTATGGTATCAGATATTGTTCCCAATACTGCATCAATCAGATGCAAGACCTCATGATTATTGGAACTCACCTCTCATCTCCTCCTTTTATGTCAAATAGGTTGTAGATTGATACATTTCTATCCAGCGTTTTTGTTAGGATTTCTGCCATGAATGTGTAGTATTCAGTCAAACGATTCTCCCGTTTTCTCTGCCTATGTGCCTTCTCCCGTTTTCTGACCTTTTTTCCTATCTCTCTAAGACAATCTTTGAATCCGAGCTCAATCTCTCTCCTGACGATATCTACATCTCCAATGAATTCCTTACCAACTGTTTTGTACGGGATTTTAGTCGAACAAATATGCATGACAAATACCAAAGGATCTTCTTTTCTGAGTCCATAATTACGTAAATTCAGACTTCTTACAACTCGATATGTCACGTCTGATCGCTCATCATAGAGGAGTGGGATTCGATTTGCAAAGCGATATACCCTGATGCCCGGTTTAAGGCCCCCACCATATGCAACACCCGTTTCAATGATGAATGGATGCCCTTCGTAGACATTTGGTGTTCTCTGTCTGAATAGTGCAAAGTCTGGCGATAACCGTTGAACTCCAGCATTCAACACTTCCGGACTTGCTGGTGAGAGTGATTTGGGTGATGGTGGAAGGAATTTCTTGAAACATGCAAGCTCTTTCATCATATTCACGAGCTCTTGCTGAGTTAAGGTCGACGGGTCTTTTTCTCCATCTAATCCAGAATGTTTGAGAAACTCCTCTGCTTTTGCTATTCCCACACGTTGAAAGGAACTTTTCATGAAACTCTTCATTGTTCGAGTTTTTGTAGCTCCTATCATTTTCTTCAGCAATTCTACATCGATTCCGCGTGGGTGAGGTTTCATTTCTTTCGGAGCTACAGGAAGTATGTCAATCAATCTTTCATAACGATGGACTTCTCCATCTGGTGTTTCAAATAGGAATGATGCATATGGAACAATAATTGCAGTTTTAGCAAAGTAATCTATGATTCTCTTCTTACTTCTAATCCAATCCCCTTGGAGTTTATACGAAACCATAGTGCCGCACTCATGAGGTGCTTTAGCAATTGTTTCTTCTCTGATTATTACAGGTTGGTTGGTTTCAATGTCAAGTCTCATGACAATCCTATTCCCTTGCTCTTCCCCTTGTCTACCTGTAACAACCTCGATTGGTTCTTGAGTTGTGACCTGTCCATAAAGAAGGGCCAAGCTACCTCCTAGACCGAATGTGCCTCTGCTTTGTCTGAGAGTGAATTTTGTACCTGTGAGCATTTTTCCAATCAAGACTGGTATATCGTCCTTTCGAATTCCTCTTCCATTGTCCTTCACTATCAGTTCGAAAATCTCTGGACCTAGACTCAATTTGTCAAGCCCATGGTTTCTGTCCTCCTCACATCTTAGAAGGACGCTTACAATTGGAAGTACACGTTCCTCTTCACATGCATCAAGACTATTCTCAACAAGTTCACGAATAGAAACATAGAGAGAACGAGCAGGATTATCAAATCCTGCTATTGTTCGGTTCCTATAGAACCATTCTGAGACTGAGAGTTCTGTGATGTCTGAGGTGTAGCTATTCGGTATGAGCAATCAATGAGCCCCCGGATAATATCAAGACGAATTGATATTATCCTGCTATGAAGCGTGGTATTATTCTCGCAACATCTAAAGACCAAGGAATGGGTACGCAAGATATCCAAAGATCAACATGAATAGCAATCCTATTACTAGAGCAATCCATACTCTAGTATCCCAATATCTAATTGTGGCTCCATCAAATGGCTGAATTGGAATCATATTGAACAGTCCAAGAAAGGCATTTAGTTGAACTCCATAACGAAGAAGGACACCTAATGGGAACAATGAAACTCCCAAAATGAACATTAGAATGGAGATAATAGCGAGCGCAGCGGCAATGACGAAATTTGTCAAAGGTCCAGCTAGGTTCGATTTTCCATTGTGTTCCACGTTAGAAGTACCACTTGTATATACAGCGCCTGTACCAAATATCGGTAATGAGAACAATATTGCCATAGCTGAGAGATAATACCCCATTGTTGTCATCCTAAACTCTGACCACATACCATAGTGTTGAGCTACAAACTTGTGTGCTAATTCATGTGCCATGAATGATGCTAGAAACAGTCCGACAACTCCGATTACGAGCCATGCCAGACCACTGTTAATGTAAAGACCTACGACATTAATTGCATTGATGATTCCAAGGGAGTTGCCAAAAATGGAGATACTAACAAGAATGACAAGAATTGAAGCAATTGTTAAGTCACGAATCTCAGTAGATGAGAACCGTCTCCTTCTACTTCGCTTCTTCCTTCTTCTCTGAATAGACTGAACATAAGTATCATCTCTCCCCGCAACTCTCACTGAGCCGGAAGCCTTTTTGCGGGCATCCTCTCTTACTCTATGCATCTCTGGGCAACCATGACTCTCTGGTAACCGATGTTCTGAACAGTAGAACATGTTACAATATGGACACGTAAATCCTATCTCATCAGCACCACATAGAGAACATTTAGGCATATTTTCACACTCTGCTCTTTGTGAACTGCGAATTTAGTCAATATATCCGTATTCCTAGTGACCTTTCATCTTGGCACAATGCTTAAGTGAAAGAAGGACCGACCCCGCTCCCAGCCGGGAGACTCAAGGAGCGGTACTATTTGGATTATGATGTTGCTATTGTCGGTAGCGGCCCCGCTGGAATATTCTGTGCCCTCGAACTGATTGAACATAAACCTGACTTGAATATCCTCATAATCGAAAAAGGTAAGAGTATTGGAAGACGCCTCTGTCCGAACTCAACTGCAGCTGTTGGTTGTAAGAAATGTAATCCCTGCGACATTCTTGCTGGCTGGGGTGGTGCAGGTGCTTTCTCCGATGGTAAACTGACCCATTCTACTCAGGTTGGTGGATGGTTAGACGACCTGATTGGTGACGAACGTCTAATAGAACTGATAAATTACGTAGATGGAAAGTATCTCCATTATGGTGCACCGACGAAAATCTATGGTAGCAATAATGAAGATATTGAAACTTACAGGAAGAAAGCTGCACTGATTGGTATGCGACTGATTCCACAACGTATCAGACATATGGGACGAGAAGGATGCGTAGATGTTATGGGTCGCATGTATGATGAAATCGTGAAACATGCGGATGTTAAATTCAAAACAGAAGCAAAAGATATTCACATAAATGGGGGATCCGTCAAGGGTTTGGAAACCAATGGTGGTGACATGATTAACGCACGATATGTAGTTGCCTCCCCCGGTCGCGTCGGTAATGAGTGGCTATCTGATCAAGCAAAACGTCTCTCCCTCCACACTGAGAACAACTATGTCGATATTGGAGTCCGTGTTGAAATCCCTGCACCCGTTATGCAAGATATTGCAGAGTCCCTTTATGAACCGAAACTAATCTACTATTCTAGAAGATTTGATGATAAGGTCCGTTTGTTCTGTTTTAATCCCGGTGGAGTTGTAACAAGTGAATATTATGATGAGATCCTCACTGTAAACGGTCAATCTTTTGCCAACAAAAAAACTGCTAACACGAACTTCGCACTACTAGTTTCAAGCAAGTTCACTGCTCCCTTCAAAGAACCAATCGCATACGGAAAATACATTGCTCGTCTTGCAAACATGTTGGGTGATGGAGTCATTATCCAAAGGTTGGCAGATCTCCAGCGAGGAAAAAGAAGTACAAAGGAACGAATCGCTCGAAGTCCAGTCAAACCAACACTCCCAAGTGCATCACCCGGAGATCTCAGTTTTGCTTTGCCTTACCGTCACCTGAGCTCCATACTAGAGATGCTTAATGCTTTGGATGAACTTTGTCCTGGTGTTGCGAGTGCTGGAACCCTTCTTTATGGTGTCGAGGTGAA
>JBHLPA010000232.1:0-4687 GCA_048939935.1 Promethearchaeota archaeon
GAACATAATTACCATTGATGGTTTCAATGACTCGCTTGATTAAGCTCTCCATTCCACCAATGACATATCCCTCATCATAATCATCAGAGCCAAAGAGTAGTTTTTTAACAGAAGCAAGTGTAGATGATTCCTTGTCTGTGTCTTTGAGAGTTCTGAGTGCTTCATATGCTGAAGCTTCGTTGATAGGAACACCAGCTGCCAAGTAGATTGCACTTTGCATTACATCGAGTATGACTTGGTTAGTTATTCCTTCTGATTTCATAAACTCGAGAAATGAGATGTCTTTGTATTTCTGCATCTCTTTAAGCTTCATAGTCTTAATCTTCGCACCAATACGAACCAGGCTTAAGCGACCTCTCCAGTCAGTTAAGGGCCATCGAAGAGTTTCGCCGATACTAGAGGGAATTGTACCCACTTTATCGTTTACTCGGAAGTGCCAACCTTCGTGATGTATGAACTCAGGTGGTGGTGATAAGTATGTCTTGAGAGATCTGACGAATGCACCATGAGTAATCCGTGTAATGACATGGAGTCCCTGATCAACACGAAAATCGTTTACCCAGTAGCTGTGCCAAACGCCACCCAGACGTTCAGCTTTTTCCAGAATCAGAATTCGTTTTCCCTCATGTGACAATGCTAGTGCTGTAAGAAGACTACCAGCGCCACTGCCAGCTAGAATCACATCATACTCAGATGCATCCACTTGATCGAGGAAAATTTCGTGCATTGCTGAACTCGTTTCCGTGTGGAATTCAGGGCTACTTAAGGATGTTCAATAGGTCTTCAGAGGATATCAATCGGAATCTGCTTATTTGCTGATTCATATGCGGCATCTACGATTTTGTGAGCGGAAACCGCCTCTTGGAAGTTGGGGGAAGGTGTCTTTCCAGATTGGATTGCTGATAAGAACGAATAACTCAATGCAAGATGTGTGGTGATTTCAGATTTAGAAAGCACTAGATTGTTTGAAGACAAATCAAGATATTCAAGCAGAGTTTTCTCTGCATTCTCAGAGTGAACGCGGATTGGACCTTCACCTTGCAAATGATAATCAAGATATGAATTCCCAGATTCCAAAGTAATTCCGATAAGCCCTTCCTCAAAGAAAAACTCAATCCTTCGTTCATCAGGACGTTCTACCCTATGCCATATTGAATCAAGTGTGCTTGTTGCGCCATTTTTATGTTGCATTATTAATGAGGTTTGATCCTCAATCCCACGATTATCGTGAAAACCAACTTGGGCATAGACATTAACAACATCTCCAAGGAACCAATTGAGTACATCAATATCTTGGAGGCCCTGATGGAGAAGAATTCCTCCTCCACATACTGAGGTGTCCCCTCTCCATTGTACGTAATCTTCTTGATCTAAAGGAAATTGTTGGTCATCGCGAATATGAGCAAGTAGGGGTTTTCCAAAATCATGCGTCTTCATTAGATGTTTAGCATATAGTAGAAATGGGTCATATCTCAACATCAAGCCAGCGCTTGTTGGAATGGAAGAATCAAGAGCCACTGCATTTAGATCTCTAACCTGAGGGCAACTGTGTGCAATTGGCTTATCGCAAAAGACTGCCTTGTTTGCATGAGCTGCTTCTTTCACGATATCTATGTGTTTACTCGTTGGTGCACATACATAAACTATATCGACATTTTCATCGTTTATCAGCGAAAGGTGGTCTTCATATTGATTAGTGACATTGAATTCTTTCGCAATCTTCTTCATTTTCCGTTGATCAATATCACAGATTGCATTGATTTTGATATTAAGAAGACCTGCATCTTTTAGCGACTTGAGTGCATTAAGATGCATCCGCCCAGATTTCCCAATCCCGATGAGTCCAAGCCGAAGTTCTGCTTTATCGCTCAATGGGTTTCAACTATCTACCATAGGGGGAGCTTTGATATTTGAGTGTTCTGAGAATAACATGAGGGTTTTTGGCTCATCACGACAACTGTTATGAAGCAAAGAAATCCAAGAACTTTAAGCGACAAAAACGAACTTGGCTGAATTAAGGAGAATCCATCTTGACTTCCGATGAAGACCTATTGAAAGAGGCAAGAAATGCACTTGAAGAAGGAAACAAAGAAGTAGGAGCCAAGCTACTTCTTGCTGCTGCAGGGCGATTAGCAGAGAAGGAAGAGTATGAACAAGCTGCTAAAATCTATGAAGAGGCCGCAATCAACTATAGAGACCTCTACGAAGCAGACGAAGCCTTCAAAGCCTTTGATAGTGCTACACTGATGCTAATTCGGCTTCCACAAGGACCTAAGGTCTATCAAGAAATCGTCCGTTTGAATAAGAATGCTGCAAAAATGGCAGAAGAGGCAGAGGATTTCAAGAAGGCGGCAGATTTCTATTTCAGAGCACAAGATTTCGTTGAAAATGCTGAGGAAAAGAGTGAACTTAGTATAAAGGCTGCTGATGCTCTAGAAAGTTTTGCTGATATCAAAGAAGAGGAGGAGAACTATGCTGAAGCGGTCAGTCTACTCAGAAAGGTCAGTCGTCTCTACTACACAGGTGGTGATGATGAGCTTGGTGAGAGGATCAATGATCGTGCTGCCCGCCTTGCTCGTAGATGGGCAGAAATGGCAAAGACAAAGGGAGACTATCTCTCAGCAGGAAATGCTTTGGCTGAAGCAGCCCAAATCATGGACACCGGAGAAACAACCGAAGCAGCTAGAATCATGATGGAAGCGGGTGAACTCTACGAGGCAGCAGAGCTTTTTGAAAAAGCAGGTAACATCTACGATGCAGCCCAAGAGTCTTACAAATTGCAAAGATTGACATCAGCTCGAAATCAGGCAATGTCAAAAGCGGCCGAGGCATACCTGAAGACACAAGGGACCCCGGAAGCTGTAGCTCCATTACTTGTCAAGGGAGGAAACATGTTTCTTGAGATTGGACGTCCGATGAAGGCTAAGTGGGCATTCAAACGAGGAAACGAACTTTTTGGTGAATTAGCAGAGAAAGCCAAAGTTCAACAAGATATTGAATCAGAAATGAAATACTATAGATTCCAAGCAATGTGTCTAGAGAAATGGGGAGAAAGGGAAGAATCTGAGAAGTTGTACAAAGAGGTTATTGATCACTATCTTCTAGAGGCATCAAATGAGGAGAGTGCGGGTAATAAAGAGCTACAGGCGGTATCCTTGGAAGAAGCTGCCGATGTTCTATATGAAACTGGCAAAGACACAGAGGCAAAGGGTCATCTAGAAAGGGCGTTAGAGCTTTATGTCGAGCTTGCTGATGAATCATCCACTGCTGGTGACCCTGAGGGCGGTTCAAAATTATACAGTAAAGCTGCAGAATGTGCAATGAAACTCGGAGATACAGAGCGATATGAGTCGTTCCACTGGATGGCAAGTGAGAAGGCACAGAGCGCAGCAGAATACTATCAGGAGCTTGGGGTCCCAGAACTAGCCACAATTTGGATTCGTACTGCTGGGATGGAAGCTCTATTGACTAATTCTAATGAGATGATAGAGAAAGCTATTGATTTGTTGACAAAATCTGGAGAGGGATTCAGAGAGGCAAATGAGCTGACTGAAGCATTCGAGGATTTCTTTACAGTATTTGAAACTCGTTTCATGCATTATCCGGATAAGCGGGGACCTGTAAAAGCAGCAATCAAACTAATGGATGAAGTTGCGATGACGACTCAAGATGAGCTCATGCTTGCACTTATGTCAATCATTAGAGCCCTCAACACTGGTAGTCACATCGGGGCACTTCTCATGCTGCAAGAGAATGAAGAGGCATTACTAGACAAGGCAAAGAGAATTCGAGCTCTTATAGAACAGTCAAAGAATGTACGTCCCTAAATCAATCTGTGACGGAAGACAAAAGTGCTCTTTCGGTTTTTTGTTCAATGTCAGGTGATTTCAGATGAGTACACATCATGATAGCATTTCATTTCAGACTCGAGGCGATTGTGACATGATTGACATCACTCACTTGGTCGAGAAGACTGTAGACAAAAGTGAGATGAGAACAGGCATATGTACTATGTTCTGTACAGGATCAACTGGATCAATAACCACCATTGAATATGAAGACGGACTTCTGAAGGATTTCCCTGTAGCTATGGAGAGATTGGCACCAAAAGATGCAGTCTATGAACACCACTTGAGATGGCATGATGGAAATGGCCATTCTCATATCAGGGCATCAATTCTCGGTCCCAGTCTAACAATTCCCTTTGTAAATGGAAAACTGACTCTGGGTACATGGCAACAAATAACCTTCGTAGACTTTGATAACAAGCCTAGAAGCAGAAAGCTCGAGATCATGTTAATTGGTGATTGATTAGGGTAAGTCGTGGTCTGTTCCAAATTCCCAAGAAAGAGTCCTCATACTGGGACTCTGAGGAGTAGAGTCTCTTATCTTCAAAGCGAGATAATGTATTCTCAAAGCTCTACGTAGACGATGTATTTGAAAAGGAGCAGTCCAATTTGGCGCAGAGTTGCGATATCCATAGGAGTCCATGAGGTCCCTGATTGTTTCCAGCTCCTTTTTGACTTGGGTTTTAATGTCATCAAGGTCGCGTTGTATTGTTAGTCCAGGTGTATCTGTCAATCAAGACAACTCTCCAACGAAGACCCTCCAATAGCTGCCATATTACATGATGTAAGACGGTAGTATTACCAAAATTAGCGAAGTTTACGAGTCTTCATAGGTTTTC
>JBHLPA010000009.1:0-18965 GCA_048939935.1 Promethearchaeota archaeon
GTACTACGTGAAACAGGATTGAATCCTTTTCTTCTTGAGATTGCCAATATCCGAGAACATGTGAGCTGGATTCATGCAGATGATCCTGATGCAGCTACAGAGAAAGCCATTGACCTTGTTAGAATGGCCATTGCTCGGGCAAGACTTCTTGAACCTCTCGTTGAACCAGAGGTCTCCATAAAGAAATCGACACTGGTGATTGGAGGCGGAATTGCCGGAATCTCAGCCGCATTGGACCTAGCAAATGCAGGATTCAAGGTCTATCTTGTTGAAAAAGAACCTACCATTGGAGGGAAGATGAGTCGTTGGGATAAGACATTCCCAACTCTAGATTGTTCAAGTTGTATCCTAACACCCAGAATGGCAGAGGTAGGTAATCATGAGAATATCACGCTCCTGACCATGGCGGAGGTTGAAGAGGTCGATGGGTTTGTCGGGAACTTCAAAGTGAAAATCAGACAGAAACCAAGGTATGTTGACATTGAGAAGTGCACATCATGTGGTGAATGTTCAGACATATGTCCAGTGGATATACCTGCAGAGTTTGATGCATATCTCTCATACAGAAAGGCAATATACATACCCTTCGCACAAGCTGTACCCTCAGCATATCTTCTGGACATGGACAACTGTCTAGGGGTTGATGCAGTACGCTGCGGAAAGTGTAAGGGGGTCTGTGAGGCAGAAGCCATCAACTATGATGATCATGAGCAAATAATTGAGGTTGAGGTTGGCACCATCATTGTTTGCACAGGTTTTGAGCTATTTGATGCAACCGAGAAAGAGGAGTATGGCTTTGGTGTTTTTCCAAATGTGGTGAACCTGGGGGAGGTCGAGCGGATGCTTAATTCAGCCGGGCCAACACAAGGACATGTGGTGCGACCATCAGACCTAAAGGAGCCAGAGAAAATCGTCTATATCCAATGTGTTGGAAGTCGAGATGAACTTACTAACAGGTATTGCTCACGAATATGTTGTATGACCGCAATCAAACAGGCACGAATGATAACTGACAAAACCGACGCGGAGGTCTATGTCTTCTACATCGACCTGCGGACATTCGGGAAAGGTTACGAAGAGTTCTATGAAAGTACAGCACAAGCGGGCGTTACATTTGTCCGCGGTCGTGTGGGCGAAATCGTGCAAGATGATGAGACCAATAATCTAATTGTGCGAGGAGAAGACACCTTGCTTGGTAAACCAATGCAACTTGATGACGTTGGGCTAGTGGTGCTATCAACAGGAGTTGTGGCACCCGATGCAACAAAGAAGGTTGCTCAAGCTTTGAATATCAGCCTATCACCTGACGGTTTTCTCCTTGAAGCGCATCCAAAGTTAAGACCTGTTGACTCGTTCAATGATGGCATTTTCGTTGCAGGCATGGCTCAGGGACCAAAGGACATCCCTGACACGGTGGCACAGGCAAAAGCTGCAGCTGCTGGAGCAATGGCTTTGATGGGAAAAGGTAAGATTAGTGTTGAACCGTATTACTCTGTAGTCGATGAGGACAAATGTGCTGGTTGTCAGGTTTGTATTTCGGTCTGTCCATACAATGCAGTTACATTAAATGAAAGAGGCCGTGCAGAGGTAAACCCGGCACTATGCAAAGGATGCGGAACCTGCACATCAACGTGCGCCAGTGGAGCAATCACATCTCAACATTATACAGACGGCCAAATTGCGGCAATGATTAATGAGTATCTTTCAGTACAAGGAAAAACCCAGTCATAGGTTTCATTAAGCTATTAAGAGCCCTTCACGAAGGAGCACAGTCAATCATGGAGAAAATCACAGTTGCAATTCTTGCAGGGGGGACCTCTAAGAGATTTGGTTCGGAGAAAGCACTGGCAGAGTTCCATAGAAAACCACTGGTAAAACACATGGTTGATGTTGCTAAGAGAATCTCCCAAGAAATTCTGATTGTGGTATCTGACGAATCACAAGAAGCGAAACTTCGCAGAGTCACTAAGGATGTTCGTGTAGTCATTGATCCACCAAGCGAAGTCAAGTGTGCACTTGCAGGGGCATTAACAGCTTTTGAGTATTCCATCACCCAGTATACTTTGCTTTTGCCAGTCGACTCACCGCTCGCAAATGTGAATCTCTTGAGGATGCTTGTTCAAATATGTGATAGCCATGGAGCAGTGGTACCATCATGGCCATCAGGATATATTGAACCACTTCATTCGGTCTACCTTGCTGAGCATGCTTATTATCATGGTCTGAAGGTCATGGAAAAAGGGCAATACAAAATGAGCAATATGCTTGATGCCCTCCAGAACGTACTCTATGTTTCCACTGAAACACTCAAACAATTTGATGCGGACCTTGATACATTTGTAAACTTCAATACTCTGAGAGACCTCAAGACTGCTGAAGGAAAGAGTAAGAAGAAATCAAAGCGTTAGTCCATTGAGTATTCATGTCTGATTCTGCATGTACCTTCGTTACCAACCATACATGGCCCATAGGGAGCCTCGGGAGTACACCGTTTTCCAAAAAGGGAGCAGTCTACAGGGTCAATCATTCCCAAAATGACTTCATGGCATCTACAACCGGGTAGAATATCGACTGATTCAAATTCTGGAAACTCAAAACGGAGTCGGGCATCGTGTTCTGCGAATTTCTCTTGGATGTAGTAGCCAGAGTTCTTTATCACTCCAAGACCCCTCCAAGGAGCATCATCAAGATGAAAAGCTTGAGCAAGCACCTTCTGTGCGGCAATATTGCCCTCTGGTTTTACTACACGAGTATACTCATTCTCTGATTCCGCTCGTCCTTCGTCTATCTGTTTCAAGATCATCCGAATTGATTCCAAAACATCAAGGGGCTCAAACCCAGCTACGACACATGGGACACCAGTCCGTTCTGCAAATGGTTGGAATGCCTTTGACCCTATGATTGTTGACACATGACCTGGAGTAATAAAACCATCAACCCCAAATCCTTCAATATTGACAAGAATTTCCATTGCTGGAGGAATCACCTTAAGGGAGGTCAATATGGAGAAATTCGGAGGAGGTTTACTAAGTAGTTCGAGCGCGATTGTAGGAGCAGTTGTTTCGAATCCTACTCCAACGAACACGACCTCCTTATCCGGATTCTCACGAGCAATTGAAACAGCTTCGCCGGCGCCATAGACCACGCGAATATCAGACCCTGCTGTGCGTTCTTTAGCAAGGGAAGAGTCTGTTGACGGTACACGAGTCATGTCCCCAAAAGTTGCTATTATGTGACCCTGACGTGCAAGTTCAATTGCCATATCCACATCCTCTGCAGCACTGACACAAACAGGACAGCCAGGACCTGCGACAAGCTTGATCGATGAAGGGAGTAGAGACCGTATACCATGTTGACTGATTGTATCTTCATGTGTTCCGCAGACGTGGACAATCCGAATATCAGCACCCTTACTTAGGGTTTCAATCTCTTTGACCACTGCCTGAGCATATCTTGCATCACGGAATCCGGGGGTCACACTCATAGAATTCTAACCCAATCTAAATCGCACTAGTTTTGCATAAAAGTGCAGATGTGTGTACCTCACAGTGTTTATTCGTTGTCGCGTCCATCGAGAATTGCTAATGCTTCACCCAGTGTAATTGAAAGCTTAACAGCTAATTCTCGAGCCGTGATGTTCGGATTCTTTGGTAGAATATTGTTCTGGGCATACCCTGCATAGTTGGCAAAGAGTGGATTACTCTTTGCTGTTTCAATAAGAAGCGAATACAATGGATGGCCCTTGAAATCTCCAATGTTGATGTCTACGAGTCGTCCTGATTCCTTCTTACTCTTCTGAGGTTTCACTATGGAATCAGTAGGTATGTCCTTGGTAGGTCTTGTCAGTCTTTCTTGCTTCAAGGCGGCGTCCCAACCTTAGTTTCCCGGCGAACCAACCTAAAGGTAAGCTCCTCAAAAGAATCTCGTAGAGATGATATAAGCATTGGGGAACTACTACAAAATTCTATTCTGATGAATGAGAATTCATCAAAAATAATTGAACACGACATCAATGATGGCGCGCTTCCCACGTAGTAAGGTTTAACTGGACATAGCAAGAACACACCCTAGATGAATACGACCTAAGGGTCGTGAATGGGGAATGATTTATTGCCTCATGGCATTCGGAGAATAGTTCTTGATGTGTTGAAGCCTCACAGCCCGCGTCTTACTGACCTTGCGTTAATGCTCGCTCGTGATGAGCGCGTCAATGGGCTGAACATCTCGCTAAAAGAGGTAGATCAGAATACTGAGAGTATTACTATAACATTAGAGGGGGACGACCTAAGCTATGACTCAATCAAGGAGGTCCTTGAGCAAGCAGGAGCGGTCATCCACTCAATCGACCAAGTGGTTGCAGGAAAAAGGTTTGTTGAGGAAGTCACTCTACAGCCTGAGAACTCCTGATCAATTCACTAGCGGCCAGAGAACTGGTCGCTGAGTGTCTTACTCTCGTCCTCAATCTTACGTCGAACAAGAGTGTGAATCTCTCTCTCAAAAACAAGAGGCACTATCTTTACAACGTTGCAGAGTCTATCGACTATACTCTCAGCAAGTTTGGAATATGAAGGGGGGCTTCCGGTGACGATGCCTTGGACAACCACCTCGCCGACACTTGCACTAACGACAGAGTCAACAACACTTGCAATTATGCCCTTTGGGTCCATGAAAAAGGGTAGATGAGCGTTGTCATGTAGAACAGCGAACCCAAGTTTTTCAGAGATACTTTCAGTGTACCATTCAAGACTTGACTCTTTCATCCTTAGCTTGTTTGCAAACTCAGTCTTTGTCAGAGGATTGGGATGACTCCATGGATGTCTTGTCACCATATACAGTGCAGCACCAAAAAAGGGGTCAGACTCTCGAGGAACACCTTCCTTTGATACAAAACGCCTTACAAGGTCAAGAGCCATATTCTCATACCGAGGATCTATTTTGTTATCATTGAAAAACTCATGAGCATCTCGTACTACTTTGACGACTATTTGTGGACTAACAGCCAAGTGTTCATCGTCAAAATATGTAACCATTACCTCCGCTCCAAGAATTATCCATGAACAAAGCTTCGCCTAATGAGCAGAGACTCCTACGGAGTATATGACTCTTTTGCAATAGAAGAAGAGGTAAGTCAAAACGCGCGTCTTATCTTGCACGATAGATTTTTTCCAAGGTCCATCGAAGAGTCCTCTGTATTTCTTCCAACTTGGACTCTTCACCGAAGTTTCTGACTATGATTTCTTCGAGAATATTGTCATCAGACTTGACATCAAAGTCAAATGCATCATCCCATTCAATCTCACCGTTTTCAACTCGGTGTCGGTCTTCCTGTTGGAACTTCCCTAAGATATCCTGTACAAAGAATCTTGCGAAGGCACCTCGTGTGATGTTGTAGACAGCATGATCCGCAGGAATGACTCTCAAATTCTGTTCAATGACTTCGATTGTGGCAAGTTCTAGATCACCTTGCTTGTTCAAAACAACTATATTTCGTGGTTCGCCAGAGGCTGCAAGGGTTTCAGTGGGAGTCATTCTTGGGGATTCCATTGCAACATCAGCTGTCGCAAAGCTACCCTTGCTTATCGTGGCGTCTAGAGCTTGGATGAATTCCTCTAGCTGTTCAATCCTGTCTCTCAATCGGTCCAATTCTTCACCAAGCTGAGTTCGTAGTTCTAGCAACACACGAATTTCTGGATTCGACACATCATACACCAACATACCATGCGGACACTCTAGAAAGGTGTCTACCAATATATGTTTGATTGTATTATTAGAACTTGTAGAATATAGATTCTCTCGGAAATTATGAGTGAACTGCCAGTCATTCCTCGACGGCAGCTACGAAGATTGCAAAATCAGGACATTCCATCTCACAGAGCCTGCATACTCTGCATGCTTCTAAATCCACAACTTTCGGGAGGAAGAATCCACGATTGTCAACAACTTCTGACTTTGTCAAGACACCATGTGGACATACGGAGATACAAATGTTACACCCCTTACAGAGCTTAGGATCAATAACGATTGCCTTCGCTTTCTTCACCATCACACGGTTCTCCAAATCCCTCCGCAAGCAGAATACGATATAACCATATTCATCTGAACGATTTGAGTGAGCATTATATGCAGTTAGTAGGACCTTATTGTAGGTGCAAAATTAGTGAAGCCGTTCTTAGTGTTCATGTGCTCCAAGTGTCATAATTTTACTAATGCACCAGTTGGTCAAAAACGAAGAAGGTGCAGTTATTGTGGCACGATCATTGACATTTCAAAGGCTAATTCTGCACTTTTTGAAACACCAGAGATGGCTTCAGCGGCTGTGAAGGAATTCAATGCTTCAAGAGGCGGAAATGAGTTTGACCAAGCAGTTGAAAGATCGAGAGACCGAATCCGTGCTCTTCTTCCAAAAGAACCGGTGCGCGTCGAAGACATCTCTAGTGGCGATAAAGCAAGACCACCGGGTAAGAGAAAGAGATTGATGAAACTTCTTCGGAAGGAAGCAAGAGAGAGTCAGTGTTCACTAGATAGGATAGAGGAGTTGTGTCCAGAGTATGAACTGGATTGGAATTGGGTAGAGGGGCAATTGGAGGGGCTCGCTAACAATGGTACATTGATTTTTCCAAGACCTTGGTCAGTACAGCTTGTTGTTACTGATGATACGGCCAAGTCGAAAGAAACAACCAGTAGAGATGTCACCATGGAGATTCTTGCACTTCTACAGGAATCAAAGGAGCCATTGAGAGTCAGTGACCTGGTCAAAAGATTTGGAGAGAAAGGCATCTCTGAGAAGTCAGTAGAAACCTCTCTTGAAAAACTCATGCAGAAAGGCGAGATATTTGAACCCAGAAGCGGTCATGTGAGTTTAGCATGAGGGTTTCGATTAGTTGAATAGGAGTCAAGAGTATAGGATTGCGATACATATGCCAATTGTAGAACTTGTGGCTAAGAAAACACTGGAGCTTAATCCAGATATTGGTCTTGATGTGGTAGACCTCATAGTTCTACTTTGGATGTATTCCAATCCATATGACAATAATCGTCGTCAACTAAGTTCAATGCGTAATGTACTCAAGATGTCTGAAACCCTGCAGGTTCCAGGCGGGGGATTGGATGTCACAGAGGAGGAACTCACACAGATTGTCTTGGGCAGTCTTCAGAAGCTTAAGAATATGGGATTGGTCTACATCCGTTCAGCAGGAATTCATTTTGTTAAGGGAACACTCACTGAGAGAGGTGTTGAGCTCGTGAAGAGTTCGATAAAGACCCCAGTTCTGAAACGCGTCACTGCTGAGTTTGGTGACAATCCCTGATCATTCAGTTTGAAATTCGGACAAGTGACAATACTTAAATGTAAAACACTTCCGAATGCGGACTGCTGCTCAATAGAGTCAGCTGTTTCCGAACAGAAGGAAGCAGTGCAGACATCTAGTTCTGCTCGCGAGAACAGTCTGTATACGTGTGCCGAAAGTTCGGGAGTGGTTGCGAGAGCGGAATGATGACTTTAGAGCTTAGAAATTAGGCTAGAGAAAGTCTACCCACAGCGGAAGTGAGGCAATATGCCATCATATGGATATTCAATCATAGGCATTGACCCGGATAGGACAGCGATAGCTAGTGGAAGGAACATGCGTGTCTCCCCAAAGCAATGTAGAGAGGTCTGTAATCACATTCAGGGAATGATGCTGGATAAAGCAATAGACCTACTAGAGGTAGTGATTGAGGAGAAAGCGTGGATTCCCTATCGGCGCCATAGGAAGAAGCGCGGACACCATTCTGGAATGAGGAAATTCCCAGCTGGTGGTCATCCTGTTAAGGCTTCAGGATTTATCTTAGGTGTCTTGAAAAATGCAGAGGCCAACGCGGACAGTAAGGGCCTTGACATTGACCGACTCAGGATAGTCCATGCAGCAACGCAACGCGGTCGTACCTACAAATCATACATTGAACGAGCATTTGGCCGAAGTACACCATACTTCGAGAACACATCTCATGTGGAAATTGTATTGGAAGAGGTGGGTTAAGTGTCAGCTGTCAAGTATTTCATAGAACAAAACTCTCGCAGACTCGCTATTGATGAGTTTCTCGCAAGCGAACTCAATGCTGCAGGTTATGGTGGTGTAGAAATAAGAAAAATGCCCATGAAGACCGAAGTTGTGATTCATGCATCAAGACCGGGTGTAGTCATTGGTCGTCGTGGTGCAAAGATTAGAGAGCTCACCTACATTCTTGAAAATGAGTTTGGAATAGAGAATGTACAACTGGAGGTCAATGAGATTGAGAATCCCTGGTTGGATGCAGCAGTTATGGCTTCGCGATTAGCTAGGCAGCTAGAGAGAGGCGTTCGCTATCGAAGAATGGCTTATTGGATCCTCAGACGTGTTATGAGAGCTGGGGCAATAGGTTGTGAAATTATTGTCAAGGGCAAGCTATCGAGTAGAAGAGCCCGATATCAGAAATTCAAGCAGGGAACTATTGCAAAAACAGGAGAACCTGCAGATGCTTTCGTTGACCATGCAAATGACCTAGCGGTTCTAAAACCGGGTGTGACTGGAATAACAGTTCGAATAATGAGACCGGAATCCAAGCTTCCAGGAGTCATTCACATAAAGACTCCAAAGCCGAGGAAAAAGGAAGAGATTGAACTTGTTAAAAAACCGGATGAAGAAGAAGTCATCGAAGAGGCTGAAGCTGTCGAAGAAGCACTAGAGGGAATAACTGACATTGATGAACTTCGTGAACTAGAGGAGCTTGATGGACTAGAGCTAGTTGATGAACCCATCGTTGAGGAGGAAAAACCACCCCAAGAACCAGAGGAAAAAGATGCTCCCAAGGAAGACAAGCCAGAGGAAAAAGAAGAACCGAAGGAGTCAGCTGAGGAATCCATTGTTGAAGACCTCAAAGAGTTGGACTCACTAGATGAGGAGGCTACAGAATAATGCCAGGTCTGAATGCTAAAGAGATTAGAAAACTAACTCCTGCAGAACGTCAGAAAAAACTGGAAGAGCTGTATGATGAATTAGCCAGTATCAGAATTGAAACAGCCACTGGTGGTGGTACTGAGAATCCATATAGGATTCGCAGTGTAAGAAAGGCAATCGCTAGAATCCTCACAATCCAGCATGAAGAGGCAATGGAGGGATCGGAATGAGAATAACTCCTCAGAATCTAGTGAGGCATGAGCTGATTGGGCTTTCAACACACATAGTTGACTCAAAGGATCCTAGTCATGTATGCAGAAAAGGAATCATCATGGGTGAATCCAGAGAGATGATTCACATTGAAACCACAGAGGGGCGAATCTCTGTTCCGAAGGGAATCTGTGTCTTTGATATGACTTTGCCTGACAACACTGTAGTCCGAATTGATGGGGGGCTACTCAGGGGAAGAGCAGAAGACAGAATGAAGAAGCGTCTTAACAGGAGCTGGTGATAATGACTGAAACAAAGAATAAAGTCCGGAATATTGGCATCCCGAATATTGAACCTCCTAAGACAACTTGTGAAGATGCAAATTGTCCATTCCATGGTAATCTATCAGTAAGAGGCCGTATAATGGAAGGAATAGTTACCAGTACTAAGATGTACAAGACGGTAGCGTTCCAAACTGACTATCTGAGTCTAGTTAAGAAATATTCGCGATATCAACGTCGAAGATCGAAAAAACTCGCACACTTACCACCCTGTATAGAAGTGAAAGTAGGGGACACTATCAAAACAGTAGAGTGTCGCCCACTGAGCAAGAATGTGTCGAGAGTGGTTGTGTCAGTCACTCCAGCAGAAGTAGGAGAAGAGGAGGAGTAACCTGTGTCAAGAAAAGTAGGAAGAGGGATTAGGAAATTCATTCCCAGAATCGCAAGAGGGCTCCCCATAGGTGCGACCCTGTTGTGCGCAGACAACTCTGGAGCCAGAGAACTAAGGATACTCACTGTATTTGGATATAAAGGCAATCTACGAAAGTTGGGAAAGGCAGGAGTTGGGGACATGGTCAATGTGTCAGTCACAAAAGGGAAGCAAGAACTACGCAAGCAGGTGCTTCAGGCAATTATCGTACGACAGAGGAAACCATACCGAAGACCGGATGGCACTTGGATGCAGTTCGAGGATAATGCAGCTGTCTTGATTAAACCAGGAGGCGAGCCACAGGGCTCAGAGCTAAGAGGCCCGATGGCAAGAGAAGTCACTCTGAAGTGGCCAAGGGTTTCTGCTATTGCTTCTAAGATTGTATGAGGGTGTTAAGAATGGTAAAGAAACTGAGTTCAAAATCCCCCAGGAAACAACGCAGACGAATCCGAAATGCGCCGCACCATGAAAAGAGGAACATGCTCAAGTGTCGGCTTGATGAGTTCCTTCAGGAAGAATATGGTCTACGCTCGCTTGTCGTCAAGAAAGGAGACCTTGTTAGAATCATGAGGGGACAATTCCGTGACACAGAAAGCAAGGTCACCAGTGTTAGCTACAAAAAAGGAGTAGTCTATCTTGACAGTTCCACAATAACTAAAGCTGATGGAAAGGAAGCCTATGTTCCAGTTCATCCATCAAATATCATGCTTGTGAAACTCGAACTCGATGACGAGAGAAAGAACCTCATAGAGAACAAAGTAATGCAAATCGCGGAGAGTGAGGATTAATGGCACGAAGAGGTCAAAAAAGACATCAAAAACGATTTCCAGCACCGAAGCACTGGCCAATCAAGAGGAAAGAAACTAAATTCACTACAAGAGTGATACCTGGGCCCCATCCCAAAGAGCACTGCCTCACACTTGCTGTACTTCTAAGAGAAGTGATTGGTTATGCTGAAAACATGCGCGAAGTGAAAGCAATTCTCTCCAGCGGTGATATCAAAGTTGATGGCGAGATTCGAAAAAATGCTCGATTTCCAATAGGACTCATGGATGTAGTGGAGATTGCGTCATCTGGAGAGAGCTTCAGACTCCTTCCAAAGCAGAAAGGGGGTTTAAGACTAGTCAAAATTGATGATAAGGAAGCCAAGTTCAAACTTTGTAGGATTGAGAACAAAACCATGGTTAATGGCGGCAAGATTCAGCTTGGCCTTCATGATGGAAGGACTCTGTTACTTCCCGAGGGTGAGAGCCCTTCAGATTATAAGACTCTTGATACTCTAAAGGTTGGAATTCCAGAACAGAAACTCATGAAGACAATTAATCTCGACAAAGGTGCATATGCAATCGTTTCACGCGGCAAGAACATTGGAATCGAGGGGAAAATCCTTGAGATTGAGAAACGACTTGGTACACATGCTAGCACAGTGACCCTACAAGATCCCGATGGAAACAGATTCCAAACTGCTCTTGATTATGTCTTTGTTGTGGGTAAGAGCAAATCAGAGGTTTCTCTAGCAGTCGAAGGAGGTACTTCTGAATGAGTGTCGAGAATGAAGAAGTCTTCGTCGAAGACTGGAAAGCATATCCCATGAGAGAGCCATACATCGCAAAAGTCGTAATAGACGTCTGCACCGGTGGTGGCGAACCACTCACAAAAGCTGCAACTATTCTGGAAGAACTGACTGGACAAAACCCAACCCAATCAAAAGCCAAGCAGACGGTTCGTGACTTCGGAATTCGAAGAAAAGAACCAATAGCTGTTCGGGTTACTCTGAGGCACAAGAAAGCGGAAGAGTTTCTCAAAAGAGCGTTGAAAGCAAAAGATGATGTTCTACTAATCAAGAATTGGGACCTTGACGGAAACTTTGCATTTGGCATTTCTGAACATATCGACATACCTGATGTGAAATATGACCCACAGCTCGGAATTCAAGGCATGAACATCACTGTGTGTATTGAAAGACCCGGCTTCAGAGTGAAGCGCAGGAGAAGAAGAAAGACGAAGGTTCCATACAGACATCGTTTGACTCCAGAAGAGAGCATGGTCTTCGTCAAGAACAAGTTCGGAATCGAGATTCTCGAAAAGGAACGTGAGCGGACATATCTGTTCTGAGGTGACCAATGATGAGTGCAAAGAAAGACCGGACTAAACAACGGAAAAAGATGGGCAAAGGTAGCAGAATGTGCGTCCGCTGTGGAACACACCAGGCAATAATCAGATCATACGGTTTGAACATGTGCCGACGTTGCTTTAGAGAAACTGCAGAAAAACTTGGTTTCCGCAAGTACGAGTGAGGAGGTTACACAAAGAATGACACTACTAGACCCATTGGCTGATGCAATGTCTAACATCTACAACAGCGAGATTGTTGGCAAACCAGAGGTAGTTATAGCTCCAGCATCACGCTTGATTGAGAAGGTATTGCAGGTCATGCAATCGAAAGGGTACATTGGAGAGTTTGAACGGATTGATGATGGAAAAGCAGGAAGGTTCCGCATTCAACTTATGGGCCGTACAAACAAGTGTGGTGTAATCAAGCCTAGATTCCCTGTTCGACGTGATGGTTTCGAGAAATTCGAGAAACGTTTCCTACCAGCCTACAACTATGGCATACTGATTGTAACAACACCAGAGGGTGTAATGACACATCAGGACGCGAAGACCCGCGGGATTGGAGGAAGATTACTAGCATATGTATACTGAGGAGATCTGACAGATGACTGAAGAAGTAGCCTATGACCAACGGATTGAGATTCCCAGTGAGTGTCAGGTTTCCCTAGAAGAAAAGACAGTCACAGTGAATGGTCCAAAAGGTACACTGTCACGAACATTTCCAGAACCACAGACTAGGATCAAACTAGAAGATAATGAGTTGGTTGTAACCACTCACATTAATCGGAAGAGGGCCAGAGCTCTGGTCGGAACAGCTATTGCCCATGTCAGGAACATGCTTCTTGGCGTACAGTTTGGTTATGAGTACGAAATGAAGATTGTCTATAGCCACTTTCCAATTTCTGTAGAGGTAAAGGACAAAATTGTGACTATCAAGAACTTCATCGGAGAGCGAGGCGTCAGGACGGCTCGTCTGATAGGAGATGTTCAGGTGAGGACCACTGAAGATGAAGTCTTCATCAGTGGTATCAATATCGAACATGTATCACAAAGTGCAGCTAACATTCAGCAAGCCTGCAAGATTCGTGACAAGGACCGCAGAATCTTCCTTGATGGGATATATGTCATCAGGAAGACGAAAGGCGAGGAAACTAAGTCAATAGTATAGGAGAAGGAAGAATATGGTAAAAAAACCAAAACTGAGTGATGTCCCAGGAGTTGGACCAGCCATGGAGGAGAAACTCCGTGATGCTGGAATTAAGACAGTCCTCAGTCTATCAAAGATGGATTCAAAGAAACTCTCCGAAAAAATTGATGGTGTTGGAGAGAGTAGTGCAAAGAGCTTCATCTCCGAGGCAAAGAAACTCCTACCTAAAGACGAATCAAAGCCTAAGAAAAAAGCGGATAAACCGAAAAAGAAGGCTGAATCAAAAACTGAGAAACCAAAGAAGAAGAAAGCTGAGGCAAAAGCCAAACCAGAGAAGCCTAAGACCAAAAAGGCTGCTCCAAAGAAAAAGGCAAAGAAGAAAGCTCCAAAGAAGAAACCTAAGGTCGAGGTACCCCTTAGGGTGCAGAGAACAGACCAGAGGATTTTGAGAATTGCTAAGCAAAAGAAGAAGCACATGCCTAAATTCCGGCATGAGCAGGCTCATAGATGGACTCGCGTGAGTGATTCCTGGCGAAAGGTCAGGGGAATCGACAGTGCTACACGTGAGAAACGAAAGGGAAGGATTGCAATGGTATCCTCGGGTTATCGTACTCCCAAGGCTGTTAGAAACCTCCATCCATCGTTGTATGTTGAAGTAAGAGTTCATCGAGCATCAGAGCTTGAGGAATTGGATCCTGAGGTACATGCAGTTCGTATTGCATCTACAGTAGGATACAGAAAACGACAAGAGATTATTGCCGCTGCTGATGCCAAGCTCTTGAGAGTGCTAAACCCTGGAAAGGGTGAGGAATTCGAAGAGGAAGACCTCTTCACAGACCTTGATCTGGAGGCGGACTAGTAATGAAACTCAGTACTCAAAAAAGACTAGCAGCACATGTGATGAAATGTGGTGAAACCAGAGTCTGGATGGACCCTGATTTCGAGGATGAAATCAGTTTAGCCATAACCAGAGATGACATCAGACGTCTTGTTGATGAAGGTGCAATCCAGAGAAAACCAGTCCGTGGCGTCAGCAGAAGCCGGGCTCGTTACAACCTTCGCCAGAAGAGGAAAGGTCAGAGGTCAGGTCCAGGCAGAAAGAAAGGTAAAGCAACATCCAAGCTGAGTGGTAAAGACCGATGGATTATGAAGATTAGACCAATGAGAAAAGAACTTCGCAAACTTCGGGACGAGGGTAAGATTACCCCCAAAGTATACAGAGAATTGTATCTGAAGGCAAAAGGCAATGCATTTCGAAACACTGCTCACCTTAGGACATACATATCAGAGCGGAGGCTGTCTAAATAATGGCACAAGGACCAACATATAGAGTCAAGTATCGTCGCAGACGAGAGGGTAAGACAAATTATTATCGCCGTCGAAGGCTCTTGCTTTCTAGACGCCCAAGACTCGTAGTTAGAAAGACCAATACAAATACCATAGTGCAATTTGTCAAAGCTAGTGTTGTTGGCGATTCGACTGTAGCTTCCGCGGTTTCATCTGAGCTTGAAGATCATGGATGGACTGCTGGAACCGGAAATATTCCTGCAGCATATTTGACAGGGCTATTGGCCGGTCTAAGAGCCAAGAACCGTGGTGTGAAAGAGGCTATATTGGATGTTGGGTTGAATCCGCCAGTTAGAGGGTCGAAAATCTATGCAGCATTAAAAGGTGTAGTAGATGCAGGATTAGATATTCCTCACGATCCCGAGGTTTTCCCAGACGACACTAGAATCTCAGGAGAGCACATAGTAGCATCTTATGAGCACTTTGATGGTAAATCGAACATGTTCACAAAGTTGGGAGCAAAGAAAACAACAATAACATCCATTCCCAAGAAGTTCAAGACAGTCAAGAAAGCAATTGAAGAAATTCCTGCTACACAATTGAAGAAGATAAAGAAAGCTAAAGCACCTGCCAAGAAAGCAGCTGCTAAGAAAGAGAAGAAACCCAAGAAGGAAAAACCTTCTGTCAAGCCCCCGCGAGCTGTACCTCATAAACCAAAACCAAAGAAGTTGATAGCCAGAGGTAAGGGCAAGAGAGGTAAGAAGAGTAAGACTTAGGGGATGATATGTGATGAGTAGACAACAAAGACGAAGAAGACAGCCCCGACAAGAAATCAATCCACTTGATGATTGGATTCCCAAGACAAAGCTTGGTAGACTTGTAAAAGAAGGACACATCAACTCAATCGAAGAGATTATGACTAACAACTATAGAATCAGAGAACCTGAGATTGTTGATGCTCTATTCCCGGACCTCCGGCAAGAAGTTGTAGATGTAAATCTTGTACAACGACAATCGGACAGTGGTCAACAGAAGAGCTTCAGAATCACTGTTGTTGTCGGTAATGGTGAAGGTGTGCTTGGCATTGGCGTAGGAAAAGCTCCAGAGTTCGTTCCCGCCGTTCGTGCAGCTGAGTCTAGGGCAAAACTGAACATCACAATGTTCCGTAGAGGTTGTGGTTCTTGGGAATGCAGATGTAATGATCCACATAGTATCCCATTCCAAGTCGATGGGGCATCCGGGTCTGTTTCTGTCACACTTAGACCAGCGCCTAAAGGAACTGGTCTTGTGACTGCAGATGTCGGAAAGATTGTGTTAAGAATTGCTGGATTGCATGATGTCTGGTCTATCACAAAAGGCAGATCAAGGACATCATCAAACTTCGCGAAAGCATTTGTTGATGCATTGACACAAACATACAAGATGCTACCACCACAAGAGTGGAGCTCAACAGGGGCTGCTGAGATATGAGTGAAGCAGAGAAGATTATACTGGCAATTCGAGTGAGAGGACAAGTCAGAGTAAGGCCACAGATTGCAGACACACTAAACAAACTACGACTTGGACGCCTACACCAAGCGAGGTTGTTAACACTCACACCAAGCTTACAAGGTATGATTACAAAGGCAAATGACTACATTACTTGGGGAGAGCCTTCTGAAGAAGTCATTGAGATGCTTCTTACTAAGAGGGGGCGTCTACCTGGAAATGGAAGATTGACTGATGCTTATGTAAAGAAGAACTCAAAGTATACTACTGTCAAAGCCCTCTCTAAAGCGATCGCTTCAGGAAAAGCAACCGTCAAAGATGTAGAGGGACTCAAACCAGTATTTAGACTGACTCCACCCAGTAAGGGATTCAAGGGAAAGAAAAATCTCGGTATTGGGATGGGAGGTATAACAGGATATCGTGGGGAAGATATCAATAGTCTTGCTCTACGGATGATATGAGGTGTTGAATATGTCATGGGATGACCCTGATGATGAAACGCGAAGGAAACTCCGACGTTGGTTCGGTGATTTTCTACCGGAGGATGTATTTCGTCAGATAGAAGAGATGATGAACAGGATGATGAATGAGATGAACGATGGCACACTATTTGATAGTGAGGCCTTTGAAGAGATGCTCAGAGACCCAGATAGTACAAGTCCATTTGTGTTCGGATTCTCAATGAAAGTTGGTCCAGATGGTAAACCAATAATCCAGCGTTTTGGAAATCCACCGATGAGCGATGGTTCTGAAGCGAAGTCAAGTCTGGAACCTCTTGTAGATGTTGTTGATGAGAATGACGAAATTATTGTGGTTGCAGAAGTACCAGGTGTAGAGCGAGATGAGATTAAGGTAAGAATCAAGGGAACCACACTTACTATTCATGCAGACAATCCTCAGAGACCCTACCACAAAGAAATCGAGCTTCCATCCAAGGTCAAAAAAGAGGAAGCTAAATCAGCAATTAGAAATGGCGTGCTAGAAGTACGTCTAAAAAAGGCATAATGCGGAGTGTTTGAAATGCAGAAACGAAGAAAGAAGAAGATTAACAAGTTGAGAGGAAACAGAGCCGCAGGGTATGGCTTTAGTGCTGGTCATCGAGCATCTGGGCAGAGGGGTGGTAAGGGAATGGCAGGTTCCAAGAAACATCACTACATCAAGGTTATGCAGGAGAACCCCCGATATTTTGGAAAGTGGGGATTCAAGAGGCCGCAGAAGGTCATTGACAATCTAGTAGCCATTAACATAGGTGACATTGATGAGGCTGCTGATAGACTCGTTGAACTGGGTAAAGCCACCATGAAGGGAAAGCAATACACTATCGATGTTTCAAAACTCGGAGTGGATAGAATCTTGGGTTCTGGTAAAGTCACTCGGAAACTTAACCTCGTTGGTGTAAAGGCAATAACTCCAAGAGCTAGAGAAAAGATCACTGGCAATGGAGGGACTGTAGACCTTCCTACGGAATAGTCTATCAGGAGAGGACCACTAGCTTTAAAGGGGCACTCCAATTGGACCCACCAAATCCCTGCAGGAGGCAAAGCGAATGACCAGTAGGTTCCTCAAGGCATTATCACCATTCGTTCGAGTAATGCCTGAAGTAAAAGCTCCAGACAGAGAAGTGAGCTTCCGTGAAAAATTCGTTTGGACAGCCCTGATTCTGATAATCTTCCTCATCATGTCACACATGCCTCTCTATGGTGTGGACAAAAATGTTGGAACCGACTACCTTTGGGCAATGCGAGTGATTCTTGCAAGCACTCGTGGTACTTTGATGGAGCTTGGGATTGGACCTATTGTCACTGCAGGATTGGTCATGCAGCTCCTTTCAGGCTCGAAGATAATCGATGTGGACTTTGGTGACTCAGAGGACCGAGCTCTGTTCACTGGAGGTCAGAAAGTAATTGCAATGTTCATGACTGCGTTCCAAGCAATTGCGTACATAATTGGTAATGCATATGGTGAACTGACACCCGAAAACCAAGTGGTGGTATTCCTGCAATTGTTCATGTCAGGCATCATCGTAATACTGATGGATGAACTTGTCCAGAAGGGATGGGGACTCGGGTCTGGAGTTTCATTGTTCATCATGACCAATGTTGCAGGTCAAGTGATGTATAACGCTCTGAACTTCATTGATCTGGAAACCGTAGCTCCAGCAGGCTACGTTCCTATAGAAGGTTCAACTGGCACTAACCTACCAAAGGGAATCATCGCAGCACTGTTCGGTAATCTCCTGAGGTGGTTCGGGATTGGTACTGCTCAAGGTAACGTAGTCGAGTTGGGTTGGTTCCTTGTCAGAAATGGGTATGATCCGAGTATATTGTCGCTAACGGTCACCTTCATCATCTTCTTTGCAGTGATATGGATGGAGTCAGTGCGGGTGGAAATCCCGCTTCAATATGCTAAGTACAGAGGGATGAAAGCGCGGTATCCAATCAAACTCCTCTACACGTCAAACATTCCAGTCATCTTGGCACAGGCACTCTATGCCAATATCCTGTTCTTCGGTCAAATACTCTTTAACGCATTCAATTCCAATGCAACGAATCCCTTCCTGAACATCTTGGGCATCTTTGAACGTGATCCGTCAAGTGGACGTATGATTGCGACGTATGGGTTAGCAAAATACATCACACCGCCTCAAGGCATCTTCCACCTCATAGATGAGGGTATGGATGGTTGGTTGCACATCATTATCTATGCAACACTCATGATCCTACTCTGTTGGGGCTTTAGTAAAATCTGGGTGGATATCTCAGGTATTGCACCAAGAGATGTGTCTCGGCAGTTGCTTGATTCAGGGTATATCATTCCTGGTTTTAGGACCAGCGAGAAGGTACTTGAGAGACTCCTCGAGCGATACATTCCAATTGTAGCAGGACTCGGAGGGTTCCTCATTGGAATACTAGCAGCAGCTGCGGATATCATGGGAGCTCTTGCAAGCGGTACAGGGATCCTGCTGATGGTATCAATAATTAAACAATACTATGAGCAGATTGCAAAGGAGCAGCTCGCAGGTATGGGCGGCGAAGGAGTCGCTGGACTCTTGGGCATTCTGTAAATCATAAATGAAGGGGGTCTCTGACCCT
>JBHLPA010000233.1:0-4654 GCA_048939935.1 Promethearchaeota archaeon
AATTGCTGCAGCTGCAACCTTACTTCATACTGGACTTGAGAAATTGTCCCCAAAGGTAAACAAAGAGATAGTCGAAAGCGCTAAGGAAGACAAACTAATCGAGGAACGAAAAGGTATCAAATTGTTTGGATTTGGTTTTCTACCCCTTGATGAACTGTTTATTTACAGCACACGTCCATTTATCCAAGGAATGAGCGGAAACCAACAAGCCTGTGATGCTCTACTAAACGAAGCTGATATCCCACTACCAAAACTCCGCTCTCCTATGAGTGACTTGAATAATAAGGAAGCACAACATTTCACACAACATCTAACATCCAGACTTCTCGAGAAGATTGGTCCAAATATAATTCCACACATTCTCGGGACAGATTATATACTAACCCTTGAGTCAAAAACCAATCCTCTTCGATATCTATCTGGGCTGGAAGCAATAGCTGAAACAACTTGGGCTAGACAGGAACAGGGAGCCGCGATGAGTGTCTGGATTGGAGACCGAGGAAGGTCTCTGCGAAATATAATCGACACCTACCTGAGTCATCATAAGGATGTTATCTCAACAATCCTTCGACTTGAAACAAAGCTAAAAGGAGTATCAACTGAAACTAGTACAATCATCGAAATTGCTGGTGTTCAAGGTGAGATTCTGACTGATGTGGCCCGCGTTGCTTTACAAAGTGGATTGGCTAATCAAGAGCGTCCACTATTAGTTGCTGGTGATAAATCAACTATAGTCACCTGGACATCTGAGAGCATTAACACCAACCAAGTTCTCCGAGTCTTACAACAGAAGAATCTGGATCCTGTACTAACATCCGCAAAATCAATCAAGTTTGAAGATCTCCCAATAGAATCACGTGAAGATGTACTCGCATCAATAACCATCAACTCAAAGAAGGCGTGATTGACTTGATTATACGGATTCAACTAGAATTTGAATCAGAAGAAAATGCAGAAACCATACTTTCAGCAATCTCTCCAGATAATTATCCTCTCCCAGAGGGACTTGAGATTGATTGCGTCCAGGCTGGTCAGAAACTTAATATCACAATAGAATCATCACGCAGTCTAGAAAGCGTGGCTGCTACGCTTGAGGACATTATGAGTGCAATTGATCTGTCATTGAGAACTTCTGACTCTGTTGATTAACCCACTTGACTACAAAAGTTTGTAATTTATCCTCACGATTTTTCCCTTATGTCATCAGCTCATCATATATCTCTTGAGCTTTCAAATACGACTCATCCGCCATATCTTGTGTAATGAACCCTCTTTGAACAGCTCTTTTCAGTAAGTGCTGGTCTATTATACGTGGCTTTTCGTTCACGGGTGCTTTTACAATATCTATCTCAAGGTCAATATATCTAATTCTTCCAGGACTATTTCCATTGCTTGGATAGACTTCAACACCCGTATTGATATTGACATATGTTCCTTTGAGGTCCCCTTCTCGAGAGTAATAATCTGTTACAAGTTTGAGAGCACCAGGGACCACCTGCGTCATTGCATAATCTCCCTCACTGCTGACAACATCAACACCGTTGTTTGAGTCCTGCCCCATTTTCAGCTTCCGATTTGTGTGTCTGAATTGTCTTCTGATCACGAATCCCTTAGATGTGGTTTCAGCAACTCTTCCTCTAGCAAGTACAATATTTCGACCATCTAGCTTGACATGTTCTATGTTAATTGAATCATCAATTCGCGGCATGTCTTTCGATATTACTTTTTCAAGCTTCGAAGTTACATACCTCCGTTCCTCAGGACGTTCCTCAATTATCATCTCAGCCAAATCTACTAATGATGAATAACCTGCACTTTTGTAGAAATGGTGTCGGGTCAGTGTGGGCTTTATCTTTGCACGAGTCTTGTCAAGAGCATCCTTGACCTCTAACGGAAACTCAATGTCAGCATTACTAGTTCCTTCAAACAATAATCCTGTTGAATCTAGTTCATTATATCTATTGAAGACCTGTTGTGCTGTGTCAAGTAAGTCATCTACTTCATTACGTAATTCTTCCTCTGTAAGCTTTTCTGCTGCTGTTCTCCATAGTATACCCCAGTTCTCTGTGTGTTCTCGAATCTTGCGACCAAGAACCAACAGATTTCTTCGTGACTCTTGATCCTTGATTTTGGTACTAAGACGTACAACCGGTTCAGGAAGGAGAACAGCTGCTTTTCCTGGAATAGTTATGCTTGACGATAGAACTGGTGCCTTTCTTCCATAATCATGAGCACGAATTTGGACCATTATTTGCTGTCCTCTTTGGAGACCCCTATCAGGAAGTAATCCAGATATTGTTCCCAAGTCTATCTTTGTCTGACCAGTTCGTTCATCCTTTCCAAGAACAACTCCTCGATAGACAGAGCTCTTGGCAACTCTTGGAGTTCTAGTGATGACACCTCCCAATCTCCTTCGTAATACATCAGTCAAACGAGTCAAGACCGATTCATATGCAATTGCAACGATTCCTTGGAGGTCGCTTCTATCCCATATATCCACATCTGGGATCTCACTACGATACGGTAGTCCAAACCTTCTAGCCACTTCCGGGGTGGGCTGCACTATATCGTAATGATTCTGCAGCATTATCTGTGTCAACGATTGTGAGTAGATTCCTCTTATCCTTGCTTTTATCATGAGCAACCACTGACCCGGGACATGGGTATCAGTCCATCACCATACTTAGTTCTGGCTGGTCTTTTCAGATCATTATGATGTTCCAAACAGAGCTAGTCACGAATTGGCTCCAGTAAACTGGATACATGCCAAATCTTAGTCCGAGCATGGTTTGGACAGTTCGGGTCTTGGCTTGGCTCATCCAAGATTGATATCGCATTCTGCGCTCTCACTGCTGGAGAGTCTGTTTCAGTCTCAAGAACACCAATTGCTTCATTTGCTGCACGCCTGATGTTCCTGGGAACTGAGGAATCCTCCGATATCTGTTTTAGGAGGTGTTTAGACTGGTCAATGCTCTTCTGTGTTTCGGGGTCCAAAGGACTCACCTCTGAATGGTCTTGACGCACAAACGGAGTGCGAACAACAGAAGTCTTTCATCGAGTTAACCATATCAACGTTTTCATCAGGCCTATCGATTTTTCGAGTGGTCATTCAATCTCAAAATGACCTTGATAATAATGCAGATTTTCTTATATTCCAACGACATCATGACTCTGATGAGGACAATGACTGACAATGATGAAATCCCAGTAAAGAAGATGGCCGAACTTCTACGACAAGGAGCTACAATGCTTGCAGATGCTTGTCCTCAATGTGGTTCACCTCTCCTCAAGGTCAAAGATGACATATATTGTGCAAGATGTGACAGAAGAATAGTGTATGCGAAGTCAGATCAAGCTGTAGAAGTTGAAGCTGTGAAAACACTGATTCCAGAACTCAGAGAAACTCTGATCAACAAATTGAAAGCGCTCAATGAGGTTATTGACAACGAAACCGACACGGAAGCACTTACCAAACTTGCTAACCTAATGGTACTACTACTGCAAGCCCTTCATAGACTTGAGAACATGGGATCGTAGAATGATACTAATAGCTACTTCTCCTTCTCTTTCCCTTTCTCCTTCTCTGTACCTCTTCGTAGTCTTGCTCTTCTGATTTTGACTTCCTCAGGTCCTTTGAGTACCTTACTCTTTCTGATTTCGGCCTCACGAATCGGGATAATCTTCTTCACATCTTCGTGGACCTCGCTAGCCAAATCACCGAGGACTACTTTTGTGACAAGCTCGTTGAACGTGTGCTTCTTTGCATGAGCGCGAATGACCTTTTCAATGGCCTTTCGGACAGCATGTTCTTGACTTGTCTTTGCCCTAGTGGTTGTGAAGACTATGACAGAGATACGCATCAAGTAATCATCCTTTGTGAGGATTGGACCAATCCAGTCAATTCTTGATGTACCTCGTCTGACCAATCCTCTCAGATAGTCTGAGCTCCATTCATGTCCGTAAAAAACAGTCTTGGCTTGTTGCCCGGAAACCTCCATGATTTTGAATCGTAGTTTGACATGAATCCTATCAAAGTCCCCTGTAATGTCGTAGAGAGTGGGCTGAACAGTTCTACCAATCAATTGTTCAGGAGTACCTGCTGGGGTCTTACCTATCTCTTTGTTATCGAAATAGTCAGGTGCAAGAATCTGGTACCAGACTTTCTCTCTCCACTTGTCCCTGGTCCTTGCCGCTGCTTGTCTACTTTTTGAGGACATTTGATGATCACACTCTTACTGGAGTTTCCAGAAATCATGAAGTGATCCATGGCTTTTGGCCACAGAAACGCGCCGACATCTAATGAGTCTAATAAAAACATTGTGACCTGACCTGATACAACAAGCAAAACTAGATATGATATTCCTGTTCTGTGAGGCTTGAGATGCATCACATGGATGAAGTAACTTGTACAAGATGCGGATATAATGAGGTCGCCCTCGTAAGAAAAGAGATGTTTGGGGGCGGTAAGTACAGGAAGAAGTGGCGTTGTCCACGTTGCAGTCACACATGGGAAACAGTAGATGAGTAATAGATACAAAACGGTTAAAACTGGCCTGTTCTCAACCTTGCTTCATTCTTGCGGAGGTTGCCAAGCCAGGTTAAAGGCGCAGGGTTTAGGTCCCTGTCTCGTAGGAGTTCGCGAGTTCGAATCTCG